>JBOFVP010000131.1:0-16760 GCA_051653165.1 Clostridium sp. | reverse complement strand
TTCTTGAATATGTTGAAGCCTCAAACGAGGATACTGCAAAAAAATCAAAAGGAAATTTAGTAAAGCATATACATGAAAGAGTAGAGAAAATTAAGCGGGATGTGACCATGGAGGTGGAGTTTATGACATTATTGCAAAGAGATAAAGAGAAAATTGAAGAGGGAAGAGAACAAGGGAGAGAAGAAGGAATAGCAGAGGCTATAGAGAAAATGCTAAGAAAAAATGTGAAAAAGGAAACTATATCAGAATTATTAGAGGTTGACCTTAAATTAGTAGAAGAAATTGCAAGTGGTATCAAGTGATTCTTTAAGCATAATATGATATAAGGTAAGATGGTAGTAAGTATTTACTACCATCTTATTTATGTGTGCCCAGCATGGGCACGTACTCGTTCTGTAGATATGCAGATGACAATAATGTCTATGTTAAAAGTAAAAGAGCAGGTCTTAGAGTAATGAAATCTATGACAAACCTTATAGAAAACAAGCTAAAACTTAAAGTAAATAAGGATAAGAGTGCAGTAGACTTTGTATCTAGAAGAAAATTCTTAGGATTTTCGTTCTATTTCGCCAAAAGCGGAGCTGAAATAAGAATCCATGATAATTCAGTTAAGAGATTTAAAGAGATGGTTAAGGTTTATAGAAATAGAAATATTGGAATATAGACTAAAGAAACTAAATCAAGTAATGAGAGGATGGATTAACTACTATGGAATAGCTAACGCGAAAGCGAAAGTAGCACAACTAGACCAGTGGATTAGAAGAAGACTAATAACTTGCATATGGAAACAATGGAAGAAGATTAGTACTAAACATAGAAATCTAGTTAAGCGAGGAATTAATAAATACAAAGCATGGGAATATGCGAATACAAGAAAAGGCTACTGGAGAATATCCAACAGCCCTATCTTAAGCAAATCTATAAATAACAAATATCTAGAATCACTAGGATTTGTTAGTCTAACAAAAACATATCAGATGATGCATTAAATTCTAATGAACTGCCGTATACCGAACGGTACGTATGGTGGTGTGAGAGGACTCTAAATAAAATAATTAGTTAGCTCCTACTCGATTGTAATAAAAGGTTTATATATCCAATTGTTATCTCGGATATATAGATGTTTGAACAAAATAGATTATACTTTTTAAAGTTAAGTACTTTACAGTATAGAGTACATAGTGGTAGAATATGGTTAGGAGGTAGAAAATAATGGAATTAAGTAAAGAGACTATAAAAGGACATATTGAGAGCATTATTTTAGCGACTCTTAAGGAAGATGAGCTCTATGGGTATGATATATTAAAGAGAATAAAAAATACATGTGAGAATTCTTTTGAGATAAAGGAAGGCACATTATATGTTGTACTAAAAAGACTTGAAAATAATGGATTGGTTACTTCATTTTGGGGGAATGAAGAAAGTGGTGGAGGAAGAAGACGATATTTTAGAATTACAAATAAAGGTCAAGAATATTTAAATAATAAGAAAAATGAGTGGGAATTTTTAAACTCAATATTACAAATATTTTTTATGGAGGTATAAAATGAGGGGTATTGATATTTATATTGACAAATTATATAAAAATACTAGTATGAAAGAGTCAGATTATCTTAAAGAGGAAATGAAGGCACATTTAACTGAAACAGCTAGAGAACTTCAAAGAGAAGGATATACAGAGGAAGAAAGTATAAATTTAGCTATAGAAAGATTTGGTGAAGTTGATGAGGTTAAGAGCGAACTAGAAGAAGTTGTAATAAAGAAGCCTATAGCTTATTTATCTCTAATATCACTTTCAATAATATTGGCTGTTGGATTTTTTTCAGTATTAATATTTACAACATATAGCAATAGAACTGGAATCTCTTACAATAAATTAGTTTTTATTGTTCCTATAATTATAGAATACCTAATTATCAGGAATATTATTTTTTTGAAAATGAAAACATCTTCTCAGAATTTAGACATTAAAAGAGAATTTTTATATTTTACAGCTGTAACGTATATAGTATTTATAATTTTCAGAGTTATAACATCTATTGATTATCCTAGAAGTGAATTTATATATAACCTTAATTTGATACCTCTTAAATCTACAATAGAAGATTTTATGAATTTTACAAGTCAAGAAAAATCAATTTTGCCAGTGATATTATCAGTAACTAAACATATCATATATTATATAATTTTAGGTGTACTAGCTCCGATGGCATTTAAGTGCTTTAGAAATAGGAATAATTTAATTATTTTAGCTATATCAACAGTAGTAACTCCTTTATTTCTTTACTATATAGCACAAATACTTGGATTTACTATAGTAACTGTAATAGTTATATATTTCTTTGATTACTTAATATTTGCATTAATAGGAACTTTAATTGGATATTCAGTTTATAGATTAATATATAAAAATTTTTGATGATAAAATTACTAAAGTATAATACTATAGAAATTCGTGATGATGGTATTGAAATTGTTAGTGGGGAAGAAAATGATATAAGTATAAAAGAAGAGTTTAGATCAGGCCAAGGGAAGCCAAAAACGAAGAAGGGCTTGAATTTACACCATTAATGTGTAGTAGAAGAAAGCAGGAAGTAATTATAGAAGAAACGTTAAACGTTACAACAGAAATTACTGATAATGTTAGAAAAGAGCAATGTCAGACTATACTAGTGGCTTTAGCACTAAAGTTTGGTGTAGAAATTAACAATGAGTTAGGGAGGAAGATTCGTATGTCACCACTTGGTCAAAAGATATTCAATGAGGGAATAGAAGAAGGAATGGAAAAATTAAGATATTTTTTAAGCGAGTATTTTATAATAAATACTCGCTTAGCTTTTCTCAAATTCAAATAGAATTCTCTAAAGGATAAAAATCTCTTGCCCTGAAGTTAACTTAAGGGTTTAAAATTAAGTTAAAGAGGAAAGGGGAGTAAGATTTATGAAGAAAATATTATATTTAATGAGACATGGACAAACTTTATTTAATGTAAGAAGAAAAATACAAGGAGCATGTGATTCTCCACTAACAGAGGTTGGAAGGAATCAAGCTAAGATAGCAAAGAAATATTTAGAAGGGATAAACTTTGATCATTTTTATTCATCAACAGCAGAAAGATGTAGTGATACCCTTGAATTAATAGTTGGAGAAGATAAGGAGTATGGTAGACTAAAGGGGTTAAAGGAAATGAACTTTGGAACCTTTGAGGGAGAGAGTGAGGACCTAAATCCAAAGGGGCCAGAAGGGTATAATACCTTCTTTGTTCCTTATGGAGGGGAATCTATTGATGAGGTAAGTGTGAGAATGGTTGACACATGTATTGATATGATGATGAAGGATGATCATAATACAGTACTTGCTGTGTCACATGCTGGAGCATGTTATCATTTTTTGAGAGCATTACAGGATCCAGCTGAGGAGCTTAAGAAAGGTTTTGGAAATTGCTCAATATTTAAGTATGAGTTTGATAATGGAGTTTTTACTCTTGTTGATGTTATAAGACCAGAATTTTAGGAGGATTTATATTATGACAATAAAGGAAGCATCAGAGGTTAGTGGAGTTTCTGTAGATAATTTAAGATATTATGAGAGAATTGGATTAATTCCGAAGGTTCCTAGAAATAGCTCAGGATTTAGGGAGTATGATGAGGTATCTTTAAGGTGGATTACATTTGTACTAAATTTTAAAAGAGCTGGGGTTTCCCTTGAAAAAATTATTGAATATGTTTCTCTTGCTCAAATTGGAGATGAAACTAAGGCTGCAAGAAGAGAAATACTCCTTGAGGCTAAGGGTAAATTAGAAGAAAGTATAAGGTCTACTCAGGAGTCCTTAGATGTTGTTAATTATAAATTAGAGAATTTCTATAATAGGTGTGAACCAATTACTAAAACACTTGTTGAGGATACAAATAAATGTTAAAAGGTATACTTTTTTTAAATTAGAATAATCATATTCTATAATAATAAATAAGGTGGATATTAAGTAGTGTTTAGTGATATGAAGTGGTTAAATGAACCAAAGATTTGGGTGCTTGAAAATAATATTCTTACTGTTGAAACTGATAAAGATACAGATTTTTGGATGGAAACTTTTTATGGGTTTAAGAGAGATAATGGACATTTTTACTATAAAGAGGTAGCAGGCGATTTTGTAGCTGAAACAACTTTTTCAGGAGATTATAAGTCCCTATATGATCAAGGGGGTCTTATGATAATGGTAGATAATAAGAGTTGGATAAAGGCAGGTATTGAGTTTACAGATGATGAGATTCACTTGAGTACGGTAGTTACTAGGAATTTTTCTGATTGGTCTATGTTAACAATGACTAATTTTAAAAATCCTTTGAGGTTAAGAATAGCAAAAAATGGTGATGCACTTCGTGTTCAGTATATGAATGAAAAAGGCAAGTGGGAGCTTATAAGACTTTGTTACCTTAACATGGCTGAAGGGTGTAAGGTAGGAGTATATACTTGTTCCCCTCAAAGAGGTGGTTTTAAAATTTCCTTTGAAAATTTTAGTATTCTAGAACCTTTATCAATGATATTACATGAATAAAAATGGAGTAAGGATTCAAGCCTTACTCCATTTTTATTAGAAGCCTAAGACCTTAAAATTACCATAAGGTATAATTATTTTATATTCAAAACTTGTATCTTTATCAGCAACCAGTTTTACTTTGTTAGTTCCCTTCTTAAGATTAAGGCTACTTGTTGCATAATCCCGTAAGTCTGAATCTTTACTTGTCTCTATAATATCTGTAACAACACCATCAGGAGTAACTAATACTAATTTTAATCTACCATTAGTAACTTTAAACAAGTAAGATATAGGAAATTCCTTATCCATATTATGTTATTAATAAAAATCTTAATAAATCTTAATATTTTTCTAATAAAAAGTTTAAGCAATAAAATGTACCATTTAGTAAAGTGAAATTTTAGGAGGGTACAATGTTTTTATTTGAGTATATAAAAAATCCAAAGGTAGTTGGGGCAATAGCACCAAGTGGAAGAAAATTAGCAGAAATGATGATAAACAATATAGATTTTAAGAAGGGGGATGTAATTGTAGAGTATGGACCAGGTACAGGTGTTTTTACAGAAAAAATACTAGCAAGGATAAAAAATGATACAATAGTAGTGTTAATAGAGATAAATAAGGACTTTTATGAAATACTTAAGGGTGCATATGGCCACAAGGAGAATGTGATAATAATAAATGATAGTGCAGAGAATATTGATAAAATATTAAAAGATAATGGGATAGGCAGGGTGGATTATATTGTGTCTGGACTCCCATTTTCATCATTGCCTAGAGAGGTTTCATCACGTATACTAGAGAAAACCTCTAAATTAATAAGCAAAAATGCAGAATTTATTACATTTCAGTATTCTTTATTTAAGTTAGGGTTTTTAAGAGAGTATTTCGGAAATATTAACTATAAAAGGGTTATGAAAAATATCCCACCAGCTTATGTATTAAAGTGCCAAGGAGGAAAATATGAGTAAAAATATATTAGTAGTAGATGATGATAAGGATATAAGGGAACTTGTGGAGGTGTATTTGAGGGCAGAGGAATTTAATGTTACTTTAGCTGAAAATGGAGTGGAAGCATTAGATTTAATAGAAAAAAATGACTTTGATTTAGTTATTTTAGATGTTATGATGCCTAAAATGGATGGATTAGAAACATTAATAAATATTAGGAAAATGAATATACTAAGCTATCTAGTCATGATTTTAAGATTAATAAGGAAAGGTTTAATCTTGTTAATTTAATTAATCAAATGGTTGGGGAAAGTATTTTAGAGTTTTCCTCTAAAAATATTGAGGTGGTTTTAGACAATCCATATAGAGAGATATATGTGGATATTGATATAAGGCTTTTTTCAAGGGTTATTGAAAATCTGCTGAAAAATGCAGAAAAGTATAGTGATGAAAACTCTAAATTTAGGGTAGAGGTAAGAGATGTGGAGGGGGAAATCTTTATTTCTTTTATTAATAAATGTGAGGATTTAAAGAGAGAGTCCATTGATAAGATTTTTGAGAAGTTTTATAGGGTGGATGAGGCAAGAACACTGGAAAATGAGGGGTCAGGGCTTGGATTATCTATTGCAAAGAGAATAATTGAGCTTCATGAGGGGTCTTTAACTGCTGAAAAGTTAGATGAGAATATAGAGTTTAAGATTAAAATTAATTCTTAATAAAAGTTAATAATTATATAGATAATTTATTAAGAGTAGGGTTTTATAATCATCTTATAGTTTAAGTTTAGAGGTGATTATATCAATGATAGCAAATGCAGTAGTTTATTTTATAATATGTTTTTTACAACCAATAATTTTACCACTTCCTGAGCCAGTTACAATAGTTACAGGTAGTACTATTTTTGGAAGATTTAATGGAGCTATAATAGGATTTTTAGGAACAACCTTAGGGATAATAACAATGTATTTTATTTCAATATATATTGGAGAGAAGTATCTTTCAAAACTTGTTAAAAAGGATCATTTAGATAGGTTTAATAATTATATAAGGAGAAATGAAACATTAATATTGTTACTACTGTTCATATTTCCTCTTTTGCCAGATGAGGTAATATGCATAGGGGCTGGGATAGCTAGGTTAAATGCATGTAAGTTTATTGTAATTGCTTGTTTAGGTAAGCTTATTACATCCTTTACTCTTTCCTATTCAATAGAAATGTTTAGCTTTGATGCCCAAACAATTATAGTGTGTTTTTGCTTAGTAGTTATATTGATAGCTATTAAGTCTTTAGTCCAAAATAGAAGAGAGTGTAGATGAAAATAAGGGTAGCAACTTTGCTTAATAGTGAAGTTGCTACCTTTTAAAGTTTAATATATGTAGAGATTGATTAAATGGATGAGTTTACTTTATTAATGGTTAAAATATTGAAGTAATTTTAATAATTTATTATAATTATACTAAGGGTTAGTAAAAAAGTTATAAAATAAAGAATATAATATCAGTTTCTAAGGGAATAATTTAGTTATCGAGAAAATTACAACCTTAAAGGAGTAAATGATGGAAGAGAAATTATTAAAACCAGAAGTTGATTTTGTATTTAAAAAAATATTTGGAAATGAAAAAAAGCCTGAAATATTAATATCCTTTCTAAATGCAGTAATGGAAAATGAAGAAAAAATAGTTTCAGTAAAAATTCAAGGTACTGATATAAATAAAGATCATTTAGAAGACAAATATAGCAGACTTGATATTAAAGCAATTACAAGTAATAATGAAAAGGTAAATATAGAAATTCAAGTGAAAAATGAATATAACATGATTAAAAGAAGTCTTTACTATTGGAGTAAGATGTATGAAGAAGATTTGAAGGAAGGACAAAGTTATGATGCCTTAAGAAGAACTATTTGTATTAATCTTTTAAGTTTTAAGTATCTTGATAATGAAAGATATCATAACGGATATAGACTAAAGGAAATGAATACAAATGAAGAACTTACAGATATTCAAGAGATACATTTTATTGAGTTGCCAAAGCTTAAGGTAAGTGAGGAAGTTGAGGTAAGCAATCTTTTAGAAGCATGGATTTCATTTATAAAAAATCCTGAAAGTAAGAAGGTGACAATATTGGAAAATAGGGTAGAAGAAATTAAAAAGGCAAAAGAAGAGCTAATATATTTAAGTAGTGATGAAGAGCAAAGGGATTTATATTTAAGAAGAAAAATGGCAATATCAGATAGAGTAAGTGATTTAGAAAATGGTGAAAGAAAAGGAGAATTAAATATGCTCTTGAGAGTATTGCACAAAAAATTTAAGGATCTACCCCAAAGCTATGTAAAAAAAATTAATAAAGCTTCAAGTGATACAATAACTCAAATAGGGGAAGATATTTTTGATATTATTAATATAGAAGATTTAGATAAATATTTATTTGATCGTTAAAGTTGATAGAAGAGAGTGTAGATGAAAATAAGGGTAGCAACTTTGCTTAATAGTGAAGTTGCTACCTTTTAAAGTTTAATTGAAGCATAATGACCAGAGTGATGGGATATCCAAACTCTTCTAAGTGGAAAATTAAATGTAAATTTATACATAATTCTTTGCCCCTTTAATATTAAGTGATAATATATAATTATAACATAATATGGGAGAGAGGAGTGAGGAGATGAAAAATACGTGGGAGAAAAAATGGGGAAGTGATTTAGATTACTTAAGAGATAATCTAATGGAAAAACATATAAACCTATTTGCATACACAAAGAAAAATGATTTTTTAGATAAAATAGATACTTTAAAAGCATCCCTAAATGAATTAGATTATGAAGAAATAAAGGTAGAAATATCAAAGATTGTAGCTTCATTAAGGGATGCTCATACATCACTAATTTTCACAGGAAGAAGTTTTTTACCCCTTAAGTTTTATTACTTTGAAGATGGTATTTATATAATAAATACCACAAAGAAATATGAAAATTTATTATTCAAGAGGGTAGAAAAAATAGAGAATGTAGGAATAGATGAGGTGTTAAGTGACTTAAGTAGTGTAATATCACATGAAAATACTCAGTTTTTTAAAGGGCAAAGTATGAAGTATTTACAAATTGCAGAATGCTTATATGGATTGCTTATTATAGATGATGTATCAAAGATTAATATTACCATTGAGGGAAATGTCTACGAAATTGAAACGGTTGGTATAGATGGGTTAGAGTACACTAATGAGAAGCTACCCCTTTATGCCAAGAGAAGTAATGAAAATATATGGTTTACTATTTTAGAAGATAAGAAGCTTTATATAAAGTATAATTTCTGTAGAGAATTTGGAGAAGTGAGTATTTACCAGAAGATTAAAGAAATAGAAGGTGTTATTGAGAGGGAAAGAATAAAGAAGATAACAGTTGATTTGAGACATAATATTGGAGGGGACTCTAGACTTTTAATTCCTCTAATTAATTATCTAAGGAGCAATGATGGGATTAATAAGAGAGAAAATCTAAGTGTAATAATAGGAAGAGATACTTTTTCATCAGCGCTTTTAAATGCTTATGAGTTTAAAAATACAACAAATGCAAGGCTTGTTGGTGAGGGGAGTGGTGGAAAGCCTAATTGTTATGGAGAAATATTAAGGCTTGTACTACCTAATAGTAAGCTAACTGTTACATATTCAACAAGATTTTATAAGCTAGTAGAAGATAATAATCTAGAGTCACTTTACCCAGATGAAATACTATTAGAGAGTATAAGTGACTATACTAACTAATTTCTAGTACATCAGGATTAGCATTAGATAAAGTACATATAGAAGCTAATGAGAAGAATCAAGAAAAAGTTATTCTTAAGTTAAGAGAAGAAGTGGAGGAGATAAATATGGCTGTTGAAATATTAGAGAGAGTAAGTCAAGACGATATAGCAAGAGCGAGATATGATTCAAGACTTAGATGGATATTAGATAGAAATAGTTATATAAATGAAGCTGATAGGATAAAAAAAGAAGCCGAAGACATAAGAAGAGAGGGTGAAACTATTCAAAAGAATGCTATTTTAGCTATGTTATCTTTAAATAAATTTACTGTAGAAGAAATAAGTAAAGCCTTAAATGTATCCATAGATGTAGTTTTAAAGTATAAGTAATAAAAAAGTGCGATGTGATATCGCACTTTTTCAACTTATAATGAAAGAAATCTAGAGGTATTTCCCTAGTACTACTTATCTAAAACATACCCATAGGTAAAAATCTTTTATCTTCCTTTTCAAGGTAAGATCTTGAATTTCAGTAGCAAAGCCAGGGAATTTTTTTGAAATTAGTTCAGTATCATAATCTTCCCAGTTTACTCCATAAACAGTTGGTGAAATGAAAAAGCAGGAAAAACAAGTTAAAAATATACTCAGAATCATAAAGGTTATTTTCATTTGCTTATATAACAACTTATGGTAAAATTACATTTTAAGGAAGTGGTGAGACAATGAAAAAGATATATAGAAAAACAATGTTGTTAATAAGTAATATTGTAGTAGCATTATTATTTATATCGTTAAGTATTAGTTTAATTTATACAGATAATAAAGAGATACAAGAGTTCTCAAAACTCACATCAGAAAACTCAATAAAGTTTAAAACATCTAAAAATTCAAAAGAAATATTAGATTACTTATTAGAGGAAGAAACATCATTAATGGTAGAAAATTCAAAAGTTAAAGTTGGTATGATGGGATATGGAGTTATGGTTAATAAAACAGCTATTGATATTCCAATATCAGATGGAAGAAATTTTCAAAAAGAAGATTTTTTACAAAATAAAAATGTGGCTGTAATTGGAAAAGAAGCTAAATCTTTAACAAAGTATAGAGATGGAAAAGAATATATAGAAGTATATAAAGAGGAATTTGAAGTAGTAGGTATTTCAAATAACACATTTTTTAAGAATTCTATAATACTTCCAATAAATAAAATACCAGAAAAATATATGGAAAATGGAGTATTTACCTTATATGGAGATGATGTAAATAGTACAATAGTTAAAGCTAAAGAGATTTTTGAGGATAGTATTATAATGTTTGATGATGAATATAAAGTAAATAATACTTTTACAATTAAGGATGTATTATCAAAAAATGAATTCATATTGAAAAATTATGTTGCAATATTTACAATATCATTAATTTCAGTAGTAATATGTACAGCATATTTTGTAGAAAAGATAAATAGGGAGTTATTTATAAGGCAGTTATGTGGGGCAAATTACGTTAAGTTTATTAAACTAATATTGTCTAAAGGGATGTTTATTTCAGTTATTACTACTACAATATCCTTAGGGATTCATTGGTGCATTAATGAGTTTAACATAATGCCAATGGGGGAGTATGATCTATCAATTTATAATCTTTATGCTGCACTTATAATTAATTTATTAGTTATTGTAATAATGTTATTAATATCTATAAAAAAAATAAAATATAAAAGATTAAGTAATCAATTAAAGGGGGATTAATAGTGAAGGTAAGGCATTGTTTCTTTAATTTATCAAGAAATATATTAAAGTCTCTCTTGTTTATGACAGTAATAGTTATAGCATCATACACCATCATTTCAGGCATTCCATTATTTTCAAGTTATATTGAGAGTAATAGATTAATTAATGAAGCATTAAAAGAAAAAGTATATGGAGTAGAAAGTGTTTCCACATTAGAGGTTGTAAAAAATAAGTATGATGAAGATATATGCAAGGATATAATAGAAAACTTTGAGAATACTAATAGCTTCTATTATCTTGATGACCAATTATTTTTATTTAACGAATTTCCAGGTTCAGAGAACTTTAAAAAAGTGGAGCTGAATGAATCTGTATATGTTGATAAAATTACATTAAGTATTAATGAGAATACGTTTATTAAAAATAATATAAAGGTGTCAGAAGGTAGAGCTTTTGAAAAGGAAGAACTTAAAGTAAGAAAGTATGTTGAAGGAGATATAATTCCAGTTATTCTTGGTAGTAATCATAGGAAAAATTTTAGTATTTCTGACCAAGTTGAATTATTAAATGGAGATCAGCAAAGGATACGAGGTACAGTTATTGGATTTCTGGAAAATGGATCAAGTATTATTGATTATAATAAGGAACGTGAGATTACACTAGATGATTATGTGTTAACAACATATAGTATAAATCCTAATTATAATAATGTTTTATCCTCTATGTTGCGAAGGAGAGGCATAATTAAGGAAAGTGAAGGGATAGAATCTACAAGTAAAAAATTAAATCATCTATCAGAGTATGTATGGAAGCAATTAAATATTGAAATGGGGTTTAGAGATATAACAAATGAGACTATTGAAGGGATACTTTACGTAAAAAGAGTAAATGAAATTGGGATAGTGTCTATGGGGATAGTTATAGTATTATCAATTTTAGTTTTATCCCTTATTGGGATTAATTCATTAAAGAAAAGAAATAAGGAATTTTCCATACATATTCTTAGTGGTGGTACAAGATTAAGTATTTATAAGGCAATAATAATTGAACAAATAATTTTAACAATACCAGCATTTATACTACCAATATGGTATATAAAAAATGTTGAAGGTATTGTTGTTATGAATAGGGATATAATCATAAGCATTCTTATTATAATTATTAATATATTAGTTATAAGTTTAATTATAATAAGGAACATATCTAAAACTGCTATATCTTGTATGGTTAAGGAGGATTAATTATGGCATTCATAGAACTTGAAAATATAGTAAGAATTTATGGGGATAAAAATAGGGTTAATGCATTAAGGTCTATTACGTTAAATATAGATAATGGGGAATTAATAGCTATAGTAGGGCCATCTGGTTCTGGTAAATCAACATTATTAAATATATTAGGATTATTGGATGAATGTAGTAGTGGAAATTACCGCATTAATGGTGAAAATATAGGTGGGCTAAGTTTTAGTGAAAGGGCTAAGCTTAGGAATAAGAACTTTGGATTTGTTCTGCAAAATGCAGCGTTAATTAATGACTATACAGTAAAGGAAAATATTGAAATACCGTTAGAGTATGCAGGAATATCTAGACGAGAGAGAAGAAAAAAGGTATTAGAGGTGTGCAATAAACTTGGAATAGGAGATAAGATTGATGCAATTGGAAAGGATTTATCTGGAGGACAAGCTCAGAGAGTAGCTATTGGAAGAGCTATTTGTAATAATCCTGAAATAATATTAGCGGATGAACCAACAGGTGCATTGGATTCTAAGACAGGGCAAGAAGTAATTAATATTTTTAAGGAACTAAATAATGAAGGTAAAACTGTTATTATTGTAACACATGATGAGAAGATAGCAAATCAGTGTACTAGAATTATTAGAATAGAAGATGGGCTATGTAGAGATAGTGGGCAACAGAATATGAATTACTAGACCCAAAAGTAGATTTTACATTTAAGCAAATATTTGGTCAGGATAATCCAGTTTGTAGAAGGTTGTTATTAAATCTTTTAAACTCAATCTTTGAAAGAAAAGGGGAAGAAATAAGCAAAGCCTTAAATGTATCCATAGATGTATCCATAGATGTAGTTTTAAAGTATAAGTAATAAAATAACATTATCAACAATAGCCACATTAACTTATAGGATCACATGCAATTTCATTGTTAATAAAGCCAGAATCGAATTAAATTTATCAAGAGTAAGTTTTAAAAAATTAATAAAATTATACTATGAAATATATTATACGTTTGTAGTATGTTTCTACCTAAATTTAAAGTCCAGTAAAATTAATTCACTGGACTTTATCTCGTAATAGTTTAATTTTGTTCAGATAATGTAAGTGACAAATGAATTGGCTTGAATTGGAATTTATCGGGATGTACAAACTATAAATTATTTTAAAATGTCCAAATCTAGGTTATAATAAGAATTATAGAGTAATATGGAGGTAATTATGTCAATATATTTGAATTTGAACAAACCATTAATTAACTTTAATCACCTGTATAGTAGCAAATATTTTGTAGATAAAAGCTTAATAATAGATATATTAAATGAAAGATTGGAAACATCAGATAAATATATATGTATAACAAGACCTAGAAGGTTTGGAAAATCGTCAGTGGCTGATATGCTTGGTGCTTACTATTCAAAGGCTGTAGACTCAAAAGAGTTATTTGACAACCTCAATATAAGTGGCACTAATAGTTACAATGAAAATTTAAATAAATATAATGTTATAAGCATTAGTTTTAACAAGATTCCTGATAATGATAGCACTTATAAAGGGTATATAAATACAATAAGGGAGGGGTTAATTGAAGATTTAAAAATAATGTATCCAAATCTAGAAATCAAACATTTTTACAATTTAAGTGATATATTATATAGCACTAAAGATACTTTTATCTTTATATTAGATGAGTGGGATTATATTTTTACTAATAATTTATTTGAAGAGAACCAAAATGACTATTTAGAGTTTTTAAGACAGTTACTAAAGGATCAACCTTATGTTTCATTAGCTTATATGACAGGGGTACTCCCAATTAAGAAGTATTCAAGTTGTTCTGCTCTTAATATGTTTGATGAATATACCATGCTAAACGATATGATTTATGGTGAATATTTTGGCTTTATTGAAAGCGAAGTAAAAGAGCTTCAAAGTAAGCAACTAAAAATTTCATTAGATGATATAAAAAGTTGGTATAATGGCTATATAAATGAAGAAGGCATGGAAATATATAACCCAAGATCTGTTGTAAAATCTCTTCAAAATGGGAAGTGTAAAAGCTATTGGACTAATACAGGAGCTATGGATGAAGTAGCTGAGTATCTTAAATATAATACTTTAGAGATTCGTGAAGATGTTATAGAAATGGTTACTGGTGGGGAAATTGATATTCATATAGATGAGGAATTTAGAGCAGGACAAAAAGCTCCTAGAACCAAGGAAGAAATATATTCTGCAATGATAATACTAGGATTTTTAGCTTACCATGATGGTTATTTGAAAATTCCAAATCAAGAACTAATGAAGGAATTTGAAAAGGCATTAAAAGATGAATCTTTTGGAGAAGTAGCAAAAATAGTTGAAAATTCAAAGAAGCTATTAAAAGCAACAGTAAATGGAGATGAAGCTACGGTTGTTGAGTTAGTACATGATATCCATAATTCAGAAATACCAATACTTCAATATAATGATGAAAATTCATTAGCGTCTGTAGTTAGCCTAGCATATTTAAATGCAAGAGATTTTTATAGAATTGAAAGAGAAGAGAAAACTGGTAAAGGATATGCTGATTTTACTTTCCATCCAAGAAGGAAGAGTGATACTGCACTTATTATTGAATTAAAGAAAAATGAAACAGCAGAGAAGGCTATACAGCAAATTAAAGATAAGGAATATGTTCAAAAGTTCAAAAAAGAATATAGCAAAATTTTAGCTGTAGCTATTTGTTATGATTTTAATAATAAAGAACATAGTTGTAAGATAGAAAAATTAGAATAGAATATTTTTGTAAGTTTAGAGGGTAGTAAATTATTTCTAAGAAGAAATTTCAGATACACAAAGTTTTTTACAGCCTCTTTTGGGCTCTTAAGTTATCTCACACTAGATTAAAAGTACGAAGTACTTTTAAGTGAAGATGTAAAAGGTAATAGTGAAAAGTGTGCGTTGAAATTCCTACGTGATTTCTTTAATTTAAATTTATAGAAACTCTATGAGTTTCATACCCCACTCTTACCTATTCTCTCTTAGTTATTCTCTAAAAAGTGACTTGCACTTTTTAATACTATTTCACACCACTGATTACTAACTTTAGGAGTTATATAAACAGAAGCTAACGCCATATCCCCACTATACATAGATTTATCATTTAAATTAAATAAAACAATTCCATTAGTTCTTTGTGTTCCATCCATATAACTTGTGAAACTTCCTGTATTAGTTTGATAGTATTTACCAATAGAACCGTATCCTTACCCAACTTTAAAAACATATCAAATTCTCAAAATATAACAAGGTACTGGTATGGAAATTCATCTTCTAAAGATAATGCCAATGATTTAGCTACCTATTATACAAACTTTGTCTTTTATTCTAAAGATTTAGATAAATCTAAATTAACTGACTTATTTGGTAATGCTGAGATAGTTGTATCCTGTACAACTTCAGATAATAAGACCATTACTAATAAATTATTACTAAAAGAAATAACTTCATGCCAATAAACAAAACTGATTTCGCTAAGGGTAATTTTAATGAATATAAAAAGTAGGACAACTCTAAATTGCCCTACTTTCAAAAAATCCAATAATTTCACCTTTCTTTAAAGTTAATCTTTATACTCTCAGTTCCATTATTATATATACAATAAAATTTTTCACCATACTGTTCTATTGCTCTTGTAAAATCCTCTACTTCCTTATCATCCTTTCCAAAGATAATTATATCCTTTGTAAAATCAATTCCATCAGTTGTTCCATCTTTAGTAACTCTGTAAACCTTTCCCCACTCATCATTACTTTCCTTTAGTGTAATTTTATACTTTTCATCATCTGATATCCCAATATATATTTTAGGAATATTATAAATGTATATACCTATACCTAATATAACTATTATTGATAATATAACTAATTTTTTACACATAACCACTCCTATGCAAATCTTAAAAGTACAAAATATGTTTCATGCCCATTGCTATCTGGTATAGGACCTACTGTACCATTCCATAAATCATCTTTTCTAGATATTGAATGTTGTGTTATTCTTAAATCGTTAGAAGTCTTCCCAGATACAAAAACTGTATGCCAAAAGGTATTTGTTAGTCCTTCTCTATATTGAATAACATCACCAATTTTAGCTTTTGGAATTATGTCCCCCTTATACCTACCTTGTATTGTAGCAACTCTTTGTTTCCAGTAATAATTAAAATCAGTTGCTCTAATCCATGTTGTAGTCACAGCTTCTCTATCAGGGTTAGCAACATTCCCAACTTTAACTTTCCCCCCATACCATTGACTTAAACTACTATTTATACCTATTGAAGGAGAGCTAGTCATATTTATACCTTTACTTACTATTTGATTTGTAGCCTCAATATAATTTGCAGCATATGCTGCTATTAATTTCTTTTCATCACTTGTTGCATCTAATTTTTCCTTTCCCATAAGGTAATTAAATAAATACTCCTTATATTCCTGTGTCCCCTTATCTAATTTCAAGTCTAAATTCTTCAACTTTTTTATAAATATACTTTCAATTTCTTGAAACGTAATGTTGTCAAACTTATTCGTTT
>JBOFVP010000130.1:0-1134 GCA_051653165.1 Clostridium sp. | reverse complement strand
GATTGACTAATAACTACAGAGTCCTCTTCTTTGTCCCTATTATTATAGTATCCTACTACTGTTTCTGCTAAGCTTCCATTTGTAACTACTAATTCCATTTTTGATAATGTATTTAGTTTTTCATAATCTTTACTTTCCTTTGGCTCATTATCCGGTGATATAATTTGATAATCTATTCCACCTCTTGTTAGATACTTTTCAATTAATTTATCTGGAGTTGCTGTTAGTATACAAAACTTTCTTATACCATCTAAATACCCAAGCTCCTTCGATAAAAACATAAAAAATAAGAAATTAGTTAGCTGCTTGGAATTGTAGTAGTGAAATTCGTCAATTATTATATAATTATACTTAGTAATTATACTGTCTATTAAATTTCCTTTGTCTAACTTTCCATATAATCCATACAAACAATAATAAAAAATATCTGGATTTACTATTATAACTACCTTGCCTTTTAAATTTTCAATACCTAATTGTTCTTTATATTGTAATGGATTTCTTAACACTTCATATAGTATAGTACCTTTTCTTAAATGTGGCTTATCAACTTTAATTTTCTGTATAACTTTAGCATCAATTCTTACTACTTTGAAATTAAGATTATTCTCTCTAACAAATTCCTTTATATCTTCTGAATGTTGTACAAGTAATTCATTGGTAGGTGCAATAAACAAGACGTTATCCTGTGGATTATCTATTAATCTTTGTAATGCTGCTCTTGTTTTTCCAGAGCCTGTTGGATATGTATTGAAAATTACCGAGTTACTCTCTAAAGCTTCAACCGTTCTATATTGGTGGTATAATAGATTGCAGTTTGGAGCTTTTTTTAAAAGCTCCCCTCCTACATAAAACTTTTTCATTAATTGCCTCCTAATTTAACATTAACTGGATAATAAATTACGCCATCCCCTGTATTTATTTTATATAACTCACCTTTTACTTTCAAATTTTTAAATAATGGTACAGGATGTATATTTATAAGTTCAAATGACTTTATTTTTACCTCTTCACTTAAATCAACGGAATTTATATAGCCAAAACACTTTTCTTCTTTCTCAACTATTTCATAATTACATTTTTCATAACTTACCTTAACTTTGCCCATAAACTTTCCAAGTCTTATATATGATA
>JBOFVP010000129.1:0-4517 GCA_051653165.1 Clostridium sp. | reverse complement strand
AGCTGTTGATAGTGTTAATAATTATATTAGTAATGAAAATATAGAAGTTAGATATTCTAAAAGTGGAAATTTTCAAAGTGATAATAAAACAATTTTTGGGAAAGATAGAGAGAATAATATAATAAATCAAAAGAAAGATAGTAATGGGAATATACTACAATTTATAGATAGTGATAAAGATGGGATTCCAGATAATCAAGAGGTTGCCCTTGGAGGTAATATTAATCTAAAAGATACTGATTTAGATGGATTATCAGATTCAGAAGAAGTATTACTAGGATTGAAACTAAACAATAATGATACTAATGGAAATAAGGTAATTGATTCAAAAGAAGATAATGATAAGGATACATTAAGTAATGAGGTAGAGTTAAATATAGGGATAAGCCCTATAAATAAGGATACAGATTCAGATGGTATAGAGGATAATATAGAGAGAAATACGATTAAAACTAATCCCAATTTAATGGATACTGATTTAGATGGGCTAACTGATAAAGAAGAAGTTGATTTAAAAACTAATCCTTTGGTATCAGATAATAATAAAGATATTTTATATGAAAAAACAGTTGATAATAATGATATAGCAGATTTAAAGTTAAGTGTAAAAGGGAAAATAGTAGATTTAAAGACAGTATATTTAAATAAAGTTAGTAATAGTGAATTAAATAAGTTGCCTGGACTAATATCAGATATTTATGATATTAAATATGAAGGGCAACTTGAAGACTTGGCATTAAGATTTAACAAAAATAATACTCAGATTAAGGCTGTAGATAAAAAGAATATAGCCTTAATATATGTAGGTCAAGGTAAGGAAGAATTTGAATCAATAGAATCTAATTTAACAGAAACTGACTCTGAGTTGATATTTAAACTTAAAGACATTAAAAAGATAAGAACTGGACAATATTTGTTAGTAGATTATCAAAAGTGGGCTGAACAATGGAATAAGATGGAATACAAAGTCGAAGGCCAGGTTAAAAATACTAATGCTAAAAAGGTGGCAAGAGATTTTTTATTATTATCAGATAATTCTATATTTTTCAAAGCTAAGATAGAGACACAAGATAATAACTTCATAAATCCATCAAGAGAATTTATTACTGAATTATTTAAGAGCGATAGAATTGCTACCTCAAAATCTGTTAGAAAATCCAATAATGGGGTGATAGATCATACGTATATAGGAGATACTCCATTAGATTTTTATAGAGGGACATCACTTGTTAATATTGGAGAGTACAATGAATTTGATTCGGGAACATTAGTATTCCATGAATTAATTAGAAAGGCATCAGAGGTTTTACAAGATACAAATTCTGAAAGAGATAAATACTTAATTTTATCAACATGTAGTACTTATGAGTGGATAGAAAATCCAGATGATAAATTAACAGGGCTTGATTATAGTAAATTTAAAGACTATTTAAAAAATAGAAATGAATCTATAGAGCAAAATAAAAATAAAATTAGTTTAATTATATTTGATTATAATGATATTTTCAGTATAAGTAATCATGAAAGATTTGATAATCAAGAGTTAGAAAGAAAAGGTCTAGCTACAATATATTATATCAAGAAACCAGAAAATGCAGGTGGAAAATCAATTAAACAACAAATTAGTGAAGCTTATGACAAGGTTTTAGAAACAACAGGTGGATCAAATAATTACGATTTAATCAATAATGGAAAAGATACGGACAATGACGGATTGAGTGATGAGCTAGAAAATCAAGGGTTAAGAGACGCATATGGAAGATTTGCTAAAACAGACTATTTAAAATCTGATACAGATGGAGATGGAATAACAGATGGTGCCGAGGTTGGCGTAGCTGTTCATACACCACAAATCTTATATGATAAGGATTATGCTCATTTAGCTACAGGTATAAATCATAAAGAAAATATTAATAACAATGCCTTAGAACTTATTAACGGGATAAAGGGTGGTCATTATTTAAATATGATATCAGATCCAAGTCTTGCAGATACAGATGGAGATGGAACAGGAGATTTATACGAACTTGAGTATGGATTGTCAGATATATGGATGAAGGATACGGATGGAGATAAATTAAGTGATACAAAGGAATTTGAGATAAAAACACTTCCCACAGAAAAGGATACAGATGGAGATACATTAAGTGATTTTGAAGAAATACAATCTTTATTAAAACATCCATTGATATTTAATGAGGTAAAAGGTCAATTAGAATATATAGCAGAGTATGTAAGTGGATATTTAGTAGGGGACTTTATAGGGGATCCTAGCATAACAAATATGTTAGGTACCATATCATCAAACTTAACTCCAGGTTTAGGAGTAGTAGCTGATATTAGAGATGTGATAGGTAGTTTATTTAATAGGGAGTGGAGCTCAGCGACTAGTAATGCAATTGGTCTTGTTCCTATAGGTGGAGATACAGTTCAAGTAATAGGAAAGATAAATAAATGGTTAAGTAATGCAAGCACAGGTAGTAAAATACAGAAGTATGGACCGTATATAATGCAGGTATTTAATAAGTCATTGAGTGTAGCTCAAAAGGTAGACATGCTTTATACAATGTATGAAGGAACAGAAGCGCTTAGCGCATTGCTTCAGTTTTTTGAATACACTGTAGCACAATCAGAAAGAGAAAATGTGCCTTTCTCAGAAAGAAAGGTAGATGAAAAACAAGCCAAGGAAATTCTTAAGAAGCTTTTTGATACATTAGATGAAGATTCAGTAAAGGTAACAAAGTTTATAGAGGCAATAGAAAAATCAATTAAAGAGTCAGGAACGAAGTTCAATAATCAATATAAGGGTTTTGGTAAATATTTAGAAGCGGCTTTGATTGATAGTAATGGTGCAGCAAATGAAGAAAGAATGAAAGAAATAATAATGAATATTGGATATGACATAGAATATTCAACACCTGGTGGGATGAAAAATTTAAGTCAATGGGAAAGAACTAATTATGCATCAAGAATAAAAGGATGGTTAGGGGAGAGTGTATTTAGCAGAAAGTATTTAAATAATGAAAAGCTTAAATTTAAAAGTATAAAAAATTCGAAGCTAGTAAGAGATCCAGGGCCAGATGATATATTAATAAGTTTACCAGACAGTAATGGCAATTATGTCGTTAAAATAGTGGAAGCTAAGTGCTATTCAACACAGTTAACATTGAATAATATGTCAAAGTACTTTGAAAGGCCAAAAAATAACTATAATCACTATAATACTGATGCAGAAAAAATTAAGCATATAGAAGAGACTTATCTAAATGGAGATTATCTATTAGGATTCATAGATGGTGCTAATAAGGATAAAGTGCTTCAAGATTTGAAAAGTGGAAAAGCCAAGTTAGAAGTAGTGGTAGAAAACTTAAGGCCAGATAGATCAGGATTAGATACTGGTAAATCAAGGGAAATAAATGATATGATAAATGGTATTAATGGTAAAAAAGTAAAAACTAAGGGTGCATTAATACAAGGGAAAATCGATAAAACAGATGCTATAATAATAGATTTTACATTTAGCTATAATGCAAGCCACTTAAATGATAACTTAAAATAGAAAAGAGGGATAATGTGAATAACTTTTGGGGACTAGATAAAAAAGAGATAATATCTAAAATAAACTATATAAAGGAAAATAGGTCAGGATACAAGGAAATGATAATTTATACTGATGTTGTAATGAAGAATAAGTGTCTAGACAAAATATATATTGATAAATCATTCGGAAATAGAATGAATCAAATAAAAGAGTTTGAATCTGATAAGTGGTGTAAATACAATGCGGATAGTTATTTTGAATATGCTGTGATATATAGACATAACGGATATATTGCTGAATATATTGAGTTAATGGAAAAGGTTGAAAATAGTATAGTATGGTATAAAAATGAATATACAGAATTAATGTATAAAGATTTTGGATTATTTAGGGGTCTGCAAAGAATTCATGCTTTAATAATTAATAAAAAATTTGATAATATTTACTCTAGAGTTATAAAAGGTAAAATAGATAGTTATAGTAAAGTTAATGATGTATTATGGGATAGTTGTAGTTTGGATGAAGTTTTATATACATTGAAAATTGAAGCCGATAATTTTGCGGGCACGAATGAGATAATACATTTTCAAATAACAATGTACACAGCAATTTTCTTTTATTTAATTGATGATCGAAATAGGAACGAGTATAAAAAAATTATATTAAATAATGCGCAGAAGGTAATTGAAGCATGGAATTTTAGCATGGAAGATGAGTATATACAATTACTAGACTTATCCATGGAGTTCCCAGAAATATTTGGAGATATATTAGAAACACCTCATAAAATAGTACCAGCAGATGAAAGTTTACTAAGTTTTAATTTGGTAAAGCCCCTAACCCCATTAAGCAAAGAAGAGGAAGAATCAATAAAAAAAATGAAGAAAACCTCTCTTAAAGCATTAATGAATAAGCCAAAAGGGATAAAGAAACAAAAAGAATTAATAAGAGAATATGTTGTATTAAGACATAACTC
>JBOFVP010000128.1:0-1224 GCA_051653165.1 Clostridium sp. | reverse complement strand
TCTGCATATATATGATAATTTCATCTCCATACTATAACATGACCATTGTTACCATTATTCTTAATATTTAATTGCTTTTTATATTATTCTTACTCCACATTTCATTTCTTGTCAAAATTTATATGTTACCAATTTGATTTTCCTACATTTTTTAAATTTTCTTCTTCATTAAGATAATATACTAAATATAATCTTCACCTAATAATAATAATGTGATTATTGTATTTCAAACATATCATAAAAAACTTCTTCAGGTATTATTTCAATATCTTGACCTTTTAATTTTAAAGTTTCTGCTTTTATAATTTTTGAACTTTTTTCTCCAGTTACAGTCTTCGAATAATCTAAATCGCCCATTACAAGAAAATTTGTTTCTTTATTTACACCACCATTTACTTTCCCCCCAAAATCAACTACTAACTGCATAGCATCCCTTCTAGCCAATCTCGTTAATGCTCCTGTAAAAACAAATTGCCTATTATAACCTTGATGACTTAAATCAAACTCTTTATTCTCCGATATTATATCTTTAGAATTTAAATATTGAGCTTTTTTTCTAGCTTCTAAAAAAAACTCATGTGTTTGGTATCTATCTAAAATCACGCCTTGAACTTTTTCAAAAATAATTTTGGACACTTGGCAATCTTTTTCCCCTCTATGCATTCCATGTGTATCTATTTCATAGTATTTAGCTAACCTTTTCAATCTGAAAGAATCAACTTCGTCTTTTAAAGCATATTTTGCAATTCTCATAATATCTACAAAATTATTTTCTAAAAATTTATTGAATGTTCTTAACATATTATCATATAAAAAATTTATATCAAAATTTACATTATAGCCCACCAAAATATCATCTTTATTTATGAAACTCATAAAGTCAGATATAACCTCTTTTATATTCCTTGAATTTTCTACCATTTCATTAGTTATCCCTGTCAACTTTGCAATAAAATCATCTATTTCATACTCTGGTTTAATTAGTTCACTAAAAATATCTACAATTTCTCCATCTTTAATTTTTAAAGCTGATATTTCTATAATTTCATTGTATGTTGGACTCAATCCTGTAGTCTCTAAGTCTATTAAAATGTAATCCTTCGGAAAATCTAGTAAGCTCAAGCCTTTCTTTTCCCTAATTACTCTACCAGCATCTTGATTACTCATAACTTAATTCCCCCTAATTTTTTATATAATCATTTATAAATTTTAAAACCTTCTCTT
>JBOFVP010000127.1:0-25410 GCA_051653165.1 Clostridium sp. | reverse complement strand
TACACCAAAAGTGCTAATATAAAGTAAACTAGATAATAACAAGGCTCTATCAAGAAGTAATAATTACACTCTTTTAGGTGGAAAATCCCTAATATTTTTTGTCGAACAAAACCGAACAAATAATTAGTAAACCTCATTGACAAGGAACATATTTACAGAATATAATGAAATTACCAAAACGTGTGAGCGTAAAATAACAAAAAGTGAGGTAGTAATATGGTGAATAAAGCAAAATGTCCAGCCTGTACAAACGAAAGATTATTAGACATAATTAATGCAAAAGGTGCAGAAGTACAGATAAAATGTAAAAGATGTGGAAAAATAATTAACCTAAATTTAGCACACAATCAAATAAAAGCAACTGTGGTGAAATAACAGTTTCATAGCAGAAAAATAACCCATACTGAGCAACGGAGTCATAAGAACTACCAAATCGCCGGATGAGTTACATTTTTTTAATGTAATTTATCTGGCGATTTTTTTAGTTCTCTAAAAAAATTTGAAAGGAGTAATAAAAGTGAAGGAATTTTATATGAAGCTATCAAAAAGCTATAAAGAACTATCAGAAGTATACTCTCAGCTAGCAAAGGAGCAGAGGGTAGAGGAGAAGCCAAAGGGAGATGTAACCATTGAGATGCTAAGGGCAGTCCTAGCACAAAAATCAAAGGATGGAAAAATACAAGAAGTTAAAGAACTTTTAATGAAACACAATGCAGTGAAACTATCAGACATCAATAAAAATCTCTTTAGGGAGCTACTTATTGAAGCAGAAGCATTATAAAAATTTAAAAATATTAGGAGGAAACAATCATGAATCAATCAACAAAGGTAATAATACCATGCAGATTTTCATTTCTTAGTTGCTGGCAAGCTGAATCATTTAATGGATGGGAGCCTAGGTATAGTCTATCAGCAATCATTGACAAGTCAGATACCCAAACAATCAAACAAATAAAGGAAGCAATAAAAAATGCAAAAAAGGAGTATGCATCAAAGTGGGGTGGTAAAATTCCAAGGGATTTAATTAATCCTTTAAAGGATGGTGATGCATTACGTATGGAGGATGAGGCATATCGTGGGTGCTACTTCTTAAATGCAAGCAGTAAAATAGCTCCTCAGGTGGTGGATAGAAATGTTCAGCCAATAATAAACCAAGAGGAGGTTTATTCAGGGTGCTATGGAAAGATTAGTGTTACTTTTTATGGCTATAACTCTAATGGAAACTGTGGAATTGGGGCAAGCCTTGGGAATATACAAAAAATAGAAGATGGTGAGCCATTATTTAATAGAGCAAATGCAGAGGAGGAATTTGGAGTAGAGATGTGAGGGGTAAGAAATAAAAATGAATGTTTTAAATAATATTCACTTGGGTTATAATAATTATTATACAAGAGTGTGGAGGTCAATAATGGAAAATTTAAAAGAGATTAGATGGAAGCAGAGATTTGAAAATTTTGATAAATCCTATAAATTACTAAAAAAATATTCTAATCAAACAATAACTACAGAACTTGAAAGAGCAGGAATAATACAATTTTTTGAAATGACTTTTGAGTTAGCTTGGAAGGTATTAAAGGACTATTTAGAATCAGAGGGATATACGGTGAAAAGTCCAAGAGAAACGGTTAAACAAGCTTTTCAAATAGGGCTAATAGATAATGGCCATGTTTGGGTGGATGCTTTATCAAATAGAAATTTAACTACACATACTTATGATGAAGAGCTAGCTAAAAAGATGACTAAAGAAATATTAGAAGCTTATTTACCTGAACTTGAGAGCATGTATAATAGGTTAGCAGAGGAATTATAGTATGTTTGGTTTATTAGAAAGAGATTTATTTTATATAAATGAGGCCTTAAATAAGTTTATTGAAATAGAAAAGGCAATAGTATTTGGAAGTAGAGCAATGGGAAACCATAAAAAAGGGTCAGATATAGATATAGCTATAATTGGTAAAGATGTAACTACCAAGACCATTTTTAGATTAGACGATTATTTAAATGAGGTATATCCATTACCTTACTTCTTTGACATTATACAATATGATTCAATAACAAATGAAAAGTTAAAAGAACATATAAATTGTGAAGGTAAAGAAATATATAGCAGAAAATAGATAGATTATAATAACCCATACCGAGCAAAGGAGTCATATGAACTACCAAATCGCCGGATGAGTTACATTTTTTTAATGTAATTCATCTGGCGATTTTTTTTACCTCATAACTAAAATAAAGAAAGGAACTAATCATGAAAATTTTAAGTATTGATATTGAAACCTACTCAGATAAAGATTTGTCCACCTCTGGAGTATATGCCTACGCAGATTCAGAAAACTTTAGGCTACTACTATTTGGCTACGCCTTTGATAATGAAAAAGTTAAAATAATAGACATTGAAAACGGACAAACCATTCCAAAAAAAATCATCAACGCATTAATGGATGAAAAAATAATTAAAACCTCCTTTAATGCAAACTTTGAAAGAATATGCATTTCAAAATATCTAGGAATACCCATAAAAAAATCATCTTGGCTTTGTACAGCAATACAAGCATCCACCCTTAGCCTACCACCCACCCTTGAGGGTGTAGCAGAAGTTTTAAGGGTAGAAAAAGGGAAGCTTAAAGAAGGAAAAGAACTAATAAAATACTTCTCCATTCCTTCAAACAAAAAAGCCACAAAAGAACAATGGCAAGACTTTAAAAAATATTGCATTAGAGATGTGGAGGTGGAGAGAGAAATAAGAACAGCTCTAATAAATTATCCAATTATAGAAAAAGAACAGAAATTATATGAGCTTGATCAAGAAATCAACGATAGAGGAATTTTAATAGATAGAAATTTAGTGAAAAATGCAATAGAGTGTGACCTAAGAAGCAAAGAAACCCTTACAAAAAGAGCCTATGAAATAACAGGACTAGAAAATCCAAACTCAGTATCACAGCTAAAGGAATGGCTAAAAGACAGGGGGATTAATGCAGATAGCTTAGATAAAAACACAGTAAAATCCCTAATAAAAACCACAAATGGAGAGGTGTTAGAAATATTAAAACTAAGGCTCCTTATGGCTAAAACTTCAGTAAAAAAATATGAAGCAATAGAAAGAGCAGTTTGCAAAGATGGTAGAGTTCACGGGCTATTGCAGTTTTATGGAGCAAATAGAACAGGGAGATGGGCAGGGAGGTTAGTGCAAGTTCAAAACCTCCCACAAAATAAAATGAAGGATTTAGAATTGGCAAGAAATTTATTAAAGGACAAGAGGTATGAAGAAATTGAAATGCTTTATGAATCAACTCCACAAGTATTATCAGAGCTAATAAGAACAACCTTTATTCCGAAAGAAGGACATGAATTTATAGTAGCAGATTTCTCAGCAATTGAGGCAAGGGTACTTGCATGGATTGCTAAAGAAGAGTGGAGAATAAAGGTTTTTGAAAGTCATGGAAAGATATATGAAGCATCAGCCTCAGCAATGTTTCACACCCCAATTGAAGAAATAACTAAGGGTAGTCCATTAAGGGAAAAGGGTAAGATAGCAGAGCTTGCCCTTGGATATGGTGGATCAATTGGTGCCTTAGTTGCCATGGGGGCTTTGGAAATGGGACTAGCTGAAGAAGAGCTACATCCATTAGTTAATAAGTGGAGAAGTACAAACCCTAAGATAACAAAATTCTGGTGGGACATTGGTAATGGAGCCATTAAGGCTGTTAAGGAAAGGAGGATTTTAACTGTCTCAGGAATTAAATTTGACTATAAAGGAGAAATTCTTTTTATAACTCTACCATCAGGAAGAAGCTTATCCTATATCAACCCAAGAATAATTAAGAATAGATTTGGTGGGGATGGACTTGTCTATGAGGGTATGGGTACGGGAAGAAAATGGACTACCATTGATACCTATGGCCCTAAGCTTGTAGAAAATATTGTACAAGGAATTAGTAGGGATATTTTAGGGGAAGCAATGCTTAGATTGAGGGATGGAGGCTTTAATATTGTAATGCATGTCCATGATGAAGTTGTTTTAGAGATTGAAAGGGATTCTAGAACTCTTGAGGATGTTGTTGAAATTATGACAACTCCCCCAGAGTGGGCCTTAAAACAACAACTTAGGGTTGAGGCATATAAGTGTGATTATTATAAGAAGGAGTAAGAAAAATGAAAATTAGTATTGGAAATTCTCGTATGGAGAAAAAGTGGATGGTAAAACAAATGAAATGGGAGGATTTTAGGGAGCTTATTTCATCCACTAAACGAACCTCAGAAACTGTAGAAGAGTACAAGGGTTTATCTAAGAAAATTCAAGATGAGATTAAGGATGTTGGAGGGTTTGTCCTTGGGGAGCTAAAGAATGGAAAAAGGAGACGGGACAGTGTTATATCAAGGTCTGGATTAACTCTTGATATGGATTATGGAACCTTGGACATAATTGATGAAATTGAGATGCTACATGGCTTTAAGTGTTATTTTTACTCCACCCATAAGCATACAAATGAAACCCCAAGATTTAGGTTGATTATTCCTCTTTCAAGGGATGTCTCCCCTGATGAATATACTGCAATTGGTAGAAAAGTGGCTGATGAAATTGGTATTAATTTGTTTGATGATACAACCTATGAGCCAAGCAGGTTAATGTATTGGCCTTCAACTTCTAGGGATGGCGACTTTGTTTTTAGGGAAATTAATGGAGAGGTATTAAACCCAGATGAGGTTTTATCAAGGTATAAGGATTGGAGAAATTCTTCAGAGTGGCCAGTTTCAGAGAGGGAGACAAGGGTGGTAAAGCGTAATATAAAAAAGCAGGCTGACCCAATGCTAAAGGAGGGGATTGTTGGGGTTTTTTGTCGTGCATATAGCATTACCTTAGCTATTGATACCTTTCTTTCTGATGTTTATAGGAAAAGTGAAACCCCTTTAAGATATGACTATATCAAGGCTGATTCCCAAGCAGGTGTGGTTATTTATGAGGGTAAATATGCTTATAGTCATCATGGGACAGACCCAGCTAATGGAATGCTTATGAATGCTTTTGATGTGGTTAGGATTCATAAATTTGGTTATTTAGGTGATGATTCAAGAAAAACTTTTAAGGCTATGCAGGATTTTGCAATTAAGGATGAAAGGGTAAAATTGCAACTAGCAAAGGAGCGTGAGAATAAGGCTAGTGAAGAGTTTGAGGTGGTTTTAGATAGTAATTGGCAAAGCCTTTTAGAGCTTAATAAACAGGGGAAAATTAAGGACACCCTTACCAATATAGCTAACATTATAAGGCATGATGAAAATCTAAAAAATATTGTTTATAACGAGTTTAAGTCCTCTATTGATGTGGTTGGGGACTTGCCATGGAGTCAGGTTCGTCCAGGGTGGGGTGATGCTGATTTATCTTGTGCGAAGGTGTATTTTGAAAAGATCTATGGCATTTGGTCCCCTATGAAATTTAGAGATGCACTAATTGGGGTTGTATCATCTGAAAGAAAGCATCACCCTGTTAAGGATTATTTAGATGGGCTTGTATGGGATGGGGTTTCTAGACTTGATACTCTTTTAATTGATTATCTTGGAGCTGATGATAATAACTTTGTGCGAGCTGTTACAAGAAAAACTCTCTGTGCAGCAGTTGCACGTATTTATAATCCGGGGGTTAAGTTTGACTCTATTTTGGTCCTTTGTGGCCCTCAGGGTATTGGGTAACTAAACTGTTACGATAAATTTAAACAAAACTATACAAATGTGTATAGAAGTATAGATTTAAAAACAGAAAGCCCTCTGTATCTAGTGATAGGTGCAGACTCGGAGTTAATTGCTTTTAACCCCTAAAGCCTTACTACCAAAGCAAAGCTAGAAATGGCAAGTGTAATGGTGCGAAAGCAGAAAAAAGTGTAAGGATAGCCTAAGTTGAAATAAAATCTAATTAGGTCTTATAAAGTGATTCTTAGCATCAGGTGAAGTTAACGAAATTTAACATTACACCATCTGATGCTTAGAAGAACTTATCTAGGCGCGTAACAGTGCTTAGCTCCCACCTGTAAAGGTGGAAGTGTTAGCAATGGTAGCGATCAGATAAATGGATAATCGTGACATATAAGATACGTTAGGCACTAAGGGTGATTTAATAATGGGTGTTTAGCAGGGAATGTCCTAAGTCTTTTAAGATATGGATAACCTTCAACGACTATCCCCTTGAGGGGGAGTAAAGCCACAAGCTAAGGGTGGAAGAAAAATACCGTATCTCTTATTTTAGAGATAAAGATATAGTCTACGCTTATGTGAAAGCATAAGAGGTCTACCAGCAATGGAAAGACTGCTATAATGTTGCGAATTATAGTGAATGAGAAAAATATATATAAATCTAATAAAATGTGGATAGATATTCTTTAAATTGGAAATATTAAGATATAACAATTTAAAGGAGTGGTATGTATGGAGTTAATATCCATTGAAAAATATGCTAATAAAGTTGGTATTACTACATTCATAAGAATGGAAAAACTTAAGGATAGAATATATAAATGTTCATGTGGTTTTAAATTAGATAGAGATTTAAATGCAAGTATTAACTTAGCAAATTATTCAATTCAGAGTATCTAACTTAAAATAGATTCTGAATATGTACCCAACGATACTGGGGAATTTAAGCCTGTAAAGAGTTGTACCAAATGAAAGTAGTATGTGATTTATCACTACAAAATCAGATTCGTTGAAGCAGGAAGATACAATACGAAGGTCTTAGGATATAAGTTGTATCACAGTATAAATGTCTACATTTAGATAGAAATGTATATATTTTTCGTATCGGAAGTCCACTATTTTTTCTAAGCTTGGCAAGGGGTGGTATTCTGATTCTTTGACAATTTCAGACATGAAGGATAAAACAGCAGCTGAAAAGCTTCAAGGGTATTGGATTTTGGAGCTTGGTGAGCTTGCTGGGATTAAGAAGATGGATGTGGAGACGGTGAAGTCTTTTATTAGTCGTACTGATGACAAGTTTAGACAGTCTTATGGAGTTAATGTGGAGAGCCATTTAAGGAGTAATGTTATTGTTGGTTCTACTAATTTAGAGAGTGGATTTTTAAGGGATGTTACTGGTAATCGTAGGTTTTGGCCTGTTAATGTTTCTGGTGATAGTAGTTTTAAACCTTGGGATTTGAAGGAGGTTAATCAGGTTTGGGCCGAGGCTAAGTGTAGATTTATGGAGGGAGAGGAGTTGTTTTTAAAGGGTGAGGTTGAGGCTTTAGCCTGTGAGGTTCAGAAAAAAGCTATGGAGTCGGATGATAGGGAAGGTATTATTATTGATTATTTGGAGAGGTTGTTGCCTAAGAATTGGGATTTTATGGACCTCTATTCGAGGAGGGATTTTTTAGGGGATAATGTTTCTATTTTTAAGGGAGAGGTTGTTAGAACTAGGGTGTGTATTATGGAAATTTGGTGTGAATGTTTTGGTAATGATAGGCAGAATTTAAAGAGAAAGGACTCTTATGAAATTGAGGGTATTTTAACTAGAATTGGAGGGTGGCAAAAATTTTCTGGTAATAAGTCAGGTAAAAATAGGTTTTCATTATATGGTCCACAGGTTGTTTTTACTAGAAAAGATGGGTGTGCCTAAGTGGGGTAAAAAAATTTTTTTAGGTTTATCATAGGCACAAAAAGGTGTACCTACCGTTCCCATCTTTTTAATAGGTACGGGGATAGGAACCGTGTGAAAGTATTGAAGATAAAGGTATTAATGTTAGGTGTACCTACTGTACTTATAAATCTCTTATCAAATATATAAAGTAAGTAATTTAGGGTAAAAAACATATTAAAACACATATATACACACGTATAGGGCATTTTTGGGATAGGAACGAGCATAGGAGCACTAAAAATTTTCACAACAAAATCTCCCCCCATTGTTTATATACTTAGTGAGAGTAAAAAGGGGGCGATTTCATGAAAAAAATTAATACACTAGCAATAGACATAGGGCATAACAACGTAGTTGACAGGGGAGCAGTTGGAATTAAGTATGAGGATGAGCTAAATTATCAGGTGGGAAATAGGCTTTTAGAGAGATTAGGGGGGACAAACATAAAGGTCATAAGATGCACACCAGAAAAGCCTACAAGCTTGAAAAATTCCTTAAGCCAAAGATGTGCAAAAGCAAACCAAGGAGGGGCAGATTTATTTATAAGCATACACCACAATGCTTGCCCAGGTGGATATGGATGTGAGGGATTATGCATACCAGGAGGTATAGCTGAGGAAGCTTTGAAGGAAATTTTAAAAGAAATTTCTAAGCTTGGATTAAGGAACAGGGGAATAAAGGACCGAAGGGATCTTTATGTTATCAGGAATACAAGCATGCCAGCCCTAGTTGTTGAATGTGCATTTGTGGATTCTGAGAAGGATATGGAGGGCTATAATCCAGTTGCAATTGGGGATGCAATTTTTGATGGACTAGCTGCCGTATTAGGACTTTCATCACAAGGGTCAGAGGAGTATTACACTGTGGCTAAGGGTGATACTTTATGGGGAATTTCAAGAAGGTTTAACACAAGTGTGGAGGCTTTGGTTTCTCTAAATGGCATTGGGGACAGAAATTTAATTAGCATTGGACAAAGAATAAGGATAAGATAAATAGCTTAAATAAAGGGGGCTGTTTGATGGATTTTCTTGAGCTTGAAGAGTGGGTTATAAGGGCCAAGAGTGGGGAATTTGGTTCAAAGGAAAAAATCCTTGAAGCCTTTAAGCCTTGTGTGTTTAAACAGGCTAATAAGTATAAGATTCCAAGCTATGATTTTGAGGATTTGATTAATGAGGGCTATGGAGCTTTGCTAAAATCAATTGATGTGTACATCCCAGGGAAGGGTAGTTTTGCTAGCTTTTGCAAGTCTTTTATTGAGAATAATTTCAAGGTGCTTTTGAGAAACTCTAAGATTAGGGATAGTAGGGTTGAGTATACTGATGTTATTTATGAAAGGGAGGATGGAGTTGGTTCACCCTTGGAGCAGATTGTTGAAAATGATTGTATGGATAGGCTTATGAGGGCAGTTGGTGAGTTAAGTGAGGAGGAGTTTGAGCTTGTTAGTTTTGTCTACTTTAAGGGAAATACGCTACAAGCCTTTGCTAAGAAGCACGGGATTTCCTATAGTAGGGCAAGGTGGAGGAAGGAAGGTATTTTAAAGAAAGTTAGAGAGGGAGTAGAGAGATGAGGTAAGGGGGAAGAGTGAAGAGTTGAGGTTGAAAGTTAAATTAGGTAAGAAGTAAAAGTGAAGAGTGAAGAGTTGAGGTTGAAATCCCTACGGGATTTCTTTAAATATATTATTTAAAAGAAACTCTGAGAGTTTCAACCATCACTTTTACTTATTCACTAAAAAAGAGGAGGTGTTTTATGAAGGTTAAGAGAAAGAAGGATGCAAAAGTGGAGGATATTGGTGCTGTAGAGATTGTTTTAGAGGATGGTTTTTCTGAGGAGGAGATTCAGGGGAATGTGATTAAAACTTTTTCTTTTGGGGATGATGAGTAATTTTAAAATGAGGGGAGGATTTTGACTTATGGATGTTAATGAGTTGGTTAATGTTATAGGAAATGTTGGGTTTCCTGTTGCTGTTTCTGCTTATCTTTTGATTAGGCTTGAGAAGCAAATTGTATCTCTGTGTGTTTCTATAAACAAGCTTAATACTATTATTTCTATGAGACTTGGGGTTGTGGTTGATGGTGAGGAATAATGGGTTTGTTTCAAAAATCCTTGAAGTGAAAGTTTAGTTAGTAGAAGAATTAGAATAATAAAGATGAAAACTTAATAGGTAAGAAATAGTTTTAGGAGTTTATATAATTTTCCTAAGGCTATTTTTGTATTATAGATAAGTTGAATTTACAAAATATGTTATTTAATTTTCTTGGTATTCATATAGAAGTTGAAGGCAAAGAGAAAAAGCACCCATCTCGCTAAAAATAGTGTGCTTTACTCTTAATTAAATTTATTTAATTCATTCAATAGCCCTAAAACAAAATGAATAGAAGAATACTATTTACCAAAAAGTTAAAAAAAATAGCCTTTTATTAAAGAAATTACCATATTGCACGATATTTAATTGTGTAGAACAAAATAGGAGGTAATTTATGAAAAAGATATTAAGTGGGTCAATATCAAAAAATCTAAGATTTAGCCTAATTATAACAATCAGTGTCTTCTTAACTTTAGGAGTGATAAATCTATATTTCTTAAGAAGTGCACAAAGCAAACTAGAAAATGCACTTAATGAGCGTACTAAAAATCTTGACTTAATAAGAGAAGCAAACATTGATTTATATCAATTAAGCACTGTTGAAAAGGATTTATTCCATCTTAATCCATCAGATGAAAGCTATGAAAAACAAGAGAAATATATAAATAACAACTATGGTCAGCTAGAAAAAAGATTTGGAGAGTTTGAGGCTGCAAATGATGATAAAGATATAGCCATATTAATAGAAGACTTTAAAGTAAAACTAAAAGAATTTAACTCCTATAAGGAAGAGTTACATAAAAATCTAAAAAGTACTGATATAAATAATAAAAATTTAGCGCTAAGTACACTCTTAAATGAAAGAGCAAAGCTTTTTATTGAAACGGAAGATGCACTAGATAAAGTAGCTGATACCTATGTGGAAAAGGGGCTTGTACTTATAGAAAACCAAAAGAAAATAAATACCCTTGTAATTTTTTCTATAATAGCCTTAACTATTTTAGGATTAGGGCTAATAATACTTATATCAGTAGCTATTAAAAATAAAATAAATTCAAGTGTTAATGATATAACTGACCTACTTTCAAAGGTTTCTAGAGGAGAACTAAAAAACAGATATAATTCTAATGAAGACCATGAACTTTCCAATATAGGATTAGAAATAAACAAAATGCTAGATAGTATGAGCTTAATAGTAAATAGAATACAAGAAACATCCACTGAGATTTCATATACTTCAAAAGAATTATCTAATTCAACTTTAGAAACATATGAATCTTCAAATAAAATAGTGTCTTCAATGGATTCTATAGTTGAAAGCCTAAACAATCAAAAATACAAAATTGAAAACAGTCAAATTCATTTAGAAAACTTAAACCTTTGTGTTGAAAATATTTTACACTCTACAAAATCAATAGAATATAAAGCAGGAAAGACAAAAGATTTAACCTATAAGGGGCTTGAGTCTAGCAACAGATTAATAGTTACTGCAAATGAAAGCTATGATTCGTTAACTATACTAGACAATATAATAAAAATTATTGTAAACAGTGCAAAGGAAATAAACGACATAGCCTTAATGATAAATAATATTTCTGACCAAACAAACCTTTTATCTCTAAATGCATCTATTGAGGCTGCAAGAGCTGGAGAGCATGGAAGAGGCTTCTCTATAGTAGCTAAAGAAATTGGTACTTTAGCTGAAAAGTCTATAGAACTATCTGACAAAGCTAAAGGTGAGGTGTTAAATATGCAATCAGAGGTTTCATCAGCTGAAATGGCAATTAACAACTTAACTAAAAATTTTAGCACTTTAGAAAAACACGTTAGGGAAAATGAGGAAAGCTTTAGAAATATTGTATCTGAACTTGATTTAACTGTAGATATTGTAAATGATGTTAGTAATAAAAATAATGACATAAGCATACAAGAAAAAGATGTTAACCATAATATGCATGAATTAAATGAGCTAATAAGATCAAGTAACACTTTAATAAATAATATCTATAATCTTTGTACTAATCAAATAAAGTCTACAGACAAGTTAAATACTCAATCTGGAAACTTTAACTCCCTTGTTGCTAAGCTAACAGATTCTATAAGAGGGTTTAAAATTAAATAACAATAAACTGTTTAATAATAGTAAAATCAATAAGTAGAGGGTTGCACAAAAGTACAACCCTAACTTATCTATTCTTCCTCAAGTTCAACTAACTCAAGATTTTTTCTTCTATTATCTAAAGGATTAAGATTAATATGAGTTACCTTCTCCATACCCATAGCAGACAAAATAAATCTATCAAGATAAATTCTACCCTCAGTAGTATTAGCTACAACATTATAAGTATCGCCCTTCTTATAAGTGGTCCAAACTAAATCACCACCTAAAACCAAGTTCTTATCAGAAGAAGAAATAAGAGCCTTATGTTTTACATTTCCATATCTATCCCTAAGTAAAATAGCAATAGTATCCTCATCAAGAACCTCAAAACCATTCTTCTCATTTCTATCATAAACCTTCAAATTACACTTCCTATTATCTAAAGTATCACCATTAATATAATTAATAGGAGTAGTAGCAGCAACATCCATAACAATAGTTTGAATCCCCTGCTTTAAAGGCTTAGACTTCTTGTTAACCTTAGACTTACTAATATTTTGAATAAGATAGCTATTATAATCCTTATTCCACTCAGCAAAAAAATTACCAATGGCCTTAACCTTCTCCAAATCCTCAGTATCAATCTTACACTTAACTTCTCCACCATTTTTCTTATAAGCAGTAATTAGTGTAACATCACCATTTATCTCAAAAATATTTTCTTTATTCATTAATGTTCCTCTTTTCTTATTTATAAAGTTACCCTAGGGGCAATAGTTATATTATACGCCTTAAATCTAGAAAATTATACAATAAACTTTACTGAAATATACCATTTGAAGGAATACTTTTCCTTTATTTATGTAAACCATTGACATTGGAGGTGGAGGAATATAAAATTAATGAGATATATGTATCAAGTGATTCTTAGCAGCAGGTGGAGTTTATGAAATTTAACATTACAACATTTGATACTTAGAAGAACTTATCTAGGCGCGTAGCCCACCTGTAGAGGGTTGAGTGTTAGCAATGGTAGCGATCAGATAAAATATTAATTAAATATTTCAAGGAGAACCCCTATGAGTGCATTTTTTTACAAAATTTACAACAACATATACATAAAATCCATAAGGAGAGGGCTTTTAAAAGTTCAGCCAATAATTTTAATAAATTGTATTTTTATAATAATACTTAACATACATAGCGAAACATTTATAAATTTTATGAAAACAGTTATAAATAATGACTGGAAAGTGTTATTCAATGAAATATACAACAGCTTAAATATGTTATCAAAATCCCTAATTATAATATCAATTTGTACAGAACTAGCCAAAATACGTATGCAACAGAAGCAAGATATTAAGTATATGGGTAATGGAGTAAGTGCAAATATAGTAGGATTTATAGGTATAGGTTCAGCAATTACCTTTAGTAGGGTATTCACTATTGAAGGGGTATTAGGTATTAACAGTAATGCTATTATTGCAGCCAATTGGACCATGTTTGCAATACTAATTAGTATAATATTCAGTGAAATTTACATTAAAATATATTATTACATGCTAGATAGTAGAATGAGTTTAATTAATAGCTATGAAAAAGTGGTAAGACAATCTATTTTAGCAATAATTCCATCAGTTTTAACAATAATAATATCAGTTTCAGTAGCATTAATAATAGAATCTTTGAATTTAAAAGGTATAGAAGAAATAACAATTCACGGTTCAAATGGTTTTTTAAATGATATAAAATATATCTTCATAAAAAATGCACTGTGGGTAATAGGAGGACATGGAGGAGATTTAATAGTACATGATGAAACCTTCAATAGACTATATGTAGACACTTTTACAAACATGGGTGGAGCAGGAAGTACCTTATGTTTAATTATAGCTATATTTATATGTAGTAAAAATAAATATAGTAAGAAAATATCAGCTATATCTATAGGCCCAAGTATATTTAACATTAATGAAACTATCACATATGGACTACCAATATTATTTAACCCAATATACATAGTCCCATTAACATTAACACCGATAGTTCTATATGTTATATCTCATGGAGCCTTTGTACTTGGATTAGTTGAGGTGGTAAATACAGATATGAGTTGGACACATCCAGTTTTATTTAATGCCTATAAACTAACAGGAGGCCCTTCAGGCCTTATACTACAGATAATTAATATTATAGTTGGGGTTATGATATACATTCCTTTTGTTAAAATATCTGACAACATGAGCAAAAAGGAAAGACTTGTAGCTTATGAAGAACTTAAAGATAATGTTTTATCAGGTAATTTAGAAAAACTAGATTTATCTAGTGGGGTTAATAACATGGGAGAGATTACCATATTCTTAGGTGAAGAACTTAAGGAACTGCTATTAGGAAGAAGAAAAAATAGAGGAGAACTATATTTAGAATATCAACCACAGCTTAATAAGGAGAGAAAGGTTGTTGGTGTTGAAGCTCTTTTAAGGTGGAAGTATAAGGAGTTTGGAAACATACCACCTAATGTTACAGTATTTATAGCAGAGGAGGTTGGACTAATTTATCCTTTAGGAAAGTGGATTGCTAAAGAGGGAATTAAACAGCTTTCATTATGGAATAATGAGTTAGAAGCTCCTATTGATATGTCCATAAATGTATCTACTAAGCAGTTAACTGATAACACATTTGCAAATTATATAATGGAGTGTATAGATATCTATAAGGTTAATACAAGTAATATTAAAATTGAGATAACAGAAAGTTTTGCAATAGGTGAGGATGAGGTAAGTAAGGAGCAGTTAACTAAGCTAAATGAATTTGGTATGAAGATTGCTATTGATGATTTTGGAGTTGGTTATAATCCTTTATTATACATTAAGAAGTATGATATTGATTCAATAAAGATTGATGGAAGTTTAATTAGGGATATTGATAGCAATGATGAATCTAAAAGCATTGTAAAATCTGTATACAGCTTGTGTGAATCAACTGGTATTAGTGTTGTTTGTGAGTTTGTAGAAACAGAGAGGCAAAAAGAAGTTTTAGATAATATGGGAGATGGGCTATATCAAGGATATTTATTTAGTAAGCCTCTTGGAGCTTGTGAGTGTTTAAAGTATATTAAAAATAAAACCAAATAGATAGCAGTCTATTTGGTTTTTTACCATTAATGGAGGGTTAGCAACTTAAAAATTAAAACCCCAATAGATCCTAGTCTATTAGGGTTTTTATGGTTGCGGGAGCAGGACTTGAACCTACGACCTTCGGGTTATGAGCCCGACGAGCTACCAACTGCTCCATCCCGCGATATTTGTAAAAGCTTTGTTTCCTTAGCTCTTGTTTATAGTATAGGTTAAGTGGTATGTAAAGTCAAAATCAAATAGGGGCATATTTACCCTTAAGAGGAAGTAGGCATATTGATAGTTCCATTTGATAGAATTAGCTAGGTATGTTAGAAGTTAAATCTCCACTACTCTTTAATATATGTTATAATTAACATTAATCTCTTAAAGTTAAGAGAAATAAACTTAGTAAAGCGAGAAGCATTAATGAGAAACGTAAAACTAGAAAAAGCAATTAAAAAATTAGATAAAGAAATTGAAGCTCTAAAAATAGTAACAAAATACTTATCAAACCTTGATGAAATTGAAGAAGTACGTGAACTTCTAAACAAAGAAAGACAGGTTCTTGCAGATGAGATTTATTTAGAGGATCAAAAGTCATACTATGAATTAAAAGAAGAGATGATGGACATGGTTGCTATAGACCTATTAAAGGATGAGCAAGTAGAACTTTTAAATAAAATCAAAGAAGTTTATGGAAGACTTTCACCAAATGTTTCAAAGGATAGCAACGGGCTTAACGCTTGGCTAAAATTCATGAACGTTGAGTGTGAGTGGATTGAAAATCCAAACTCAGAGTGGGCAATACTTAGAATAACTGATTTTAAATTAGTATAATAAAACATGGATGTATCTTAAGTGGTACATCTTTTTTTTAGTTTAGTTATTAAAACTACTAAGATTTATAAATATGTAAAGAAAAATAATAGAAATATTATATAAGTTAATCCAGTTGTGATACAATGTAAAGGTTAACTTTAAAATACGGAGGATAAAGAAATGAAAATAACAGATAGTATTTATGGAGAATTTCAAGTAGAAGCCATATTAGAAAAGCTAATAAACACAAAAGAAATGCAACGATTAAAAGGGGTACATCAAGGTGGGGCAAGCTATCTAATTAACCCAAAGTGGAATGTTACAAGATATGACCATTCTATAGGAACAATGTTGCTTATAAGAAGCCTAGGTGGAAGTATTGAGGAACAAATAGCAGGATTACTGCACGATATTTCACATACTGCCTTTTCACATGTTATTGATTTCGTTTTTAAAAATAGTAATGAGGACTATCATGAGGAGATATACAATGAAATTGTTGAAGCCTCAGAAATTCCAAAAATATTAGAAGAAAATGGGTACGATTATAAGGATATATTATTTAATGAGTCTAAATGGACAATCCTCGAGAGAAAAGCACCAAAGCTGTGTGGTGATAGGGTTGATTACACTCTTAGGGACATGTATCATTACGGTTATATAACAAAGGATGAAATTAATGATTTTTTAAAGGATTTAACTGTATTTGAGGGTGAAATTGTGGTTAATTCTGTGGAGGCTGGAGAGTGGTTATGCGGAGCATATTATAAGGAGACTGTGGGATTTTTCATGAATCTTCATAATGTATATGCTAATGATAGGTTGTCTAAGGCTTTAAAAATAGCTGTTGATTTAAAGGAAGTTTCTTTAGAGGATTTAGTTAAAGAGGATGATGTTGTATATGATTTATTAAGGTCTTCTAGTTCTTTAGAGGTTATAGAATTAATTGATTCTATAAATATGAATGTTAAATTAACTGAGAATAAGGAAAGCTATGATATATTTCAAAGGAATAAGACAAGGCTTATTGACCCTACTGTTGTGGTTGATGGGAAGTGTTTTAGTACTTCAGAAAAGTCTGATGTTGTAAAGATGATTAATGAGAGGACTTTGAAAAAATCAGAAGAGGGTGTATTTATAGAAATACATAAGTAGTTAGTGAGTTAGGTTTAGAAGACCTAACTTTTTTTGTTTTTTAACAACAAAAACTTGGGGCATTGTTTATTTATATAGTGTGGAGGCGATAATACAAGCCTCAAAAAAGTGAAGAGGGGGGAATTTATTATGGCAGTAAGCAAAAATCTTATTAGTAGGGCATTGGTGTTAGAGGCTAAAACTGGTGTAGACGGAGGTGGTAATCCAGTTTACAGAAAGAAGAGCTTCCAAAATGTCAAAACTGATGCAACTCCAGACAACATTTTAGATGTAGCTGATGGGATCAGAGGGATTCTTGGTGTTGAAACTAGAGCGGCATCAATTTCAGAAAATCATCTTTTAATTAGAGGAGAGTAGTTCCTTTATTTAAAAGCTAGAGGAAAGGGGGAAAACTTATGGAATTAATTTTAACTATGGTGTTCTTTGGTCAAACTGGAGATAAAACAAACTTCTCAGTAAGTGGTGTTAAGCAGGATGTTACAGAGGCTGAGGTTATGACTCTTATGAATTTAATAATCGCTAAGAATATTTTTGTGACAAAGAGTGGTGATTTAGTTGGTAAGGCTAATGCTTATTTAACTGAGAAGGTTACAACAAAGTTTGATGTAGCTTAGTTTAAGGGTAGGATTCAATTTAGAATCCTACCTTTTTTGTTGATGTGTTTGTAATAATTTACTATAATTAGAAAATAGAATATCTATTTAAGTAGAAATATGTTTTAGATTTGAGGGATAATTTTGATTAAAGGTATAATTTTTGATTTAGACGGAACACTACTAAACACAATAACAGACATAGCAAATGCATGTAACTATGCATTAGAAAAAATTAATTTACCAGTGCATAAAGAGGAAGCCTACAAAACCTTTGTTGGAGATGGAAGAAGAACATTAATAGAAAGAATGACACCAGAGAGTTCAAGAAATGAAGAAACTATAAATAGCTTATTAGAACTGTTTGATAGCCATTATAATGAGCATATGTGGGATAATACAAAGCCTTATGAAGGAATAATGGAGCTTTTAAACTTCCTAAAAGAAAATAACTATAAAACTGCAGTACTATCAAACAAACCCCACGAATTTACTACAAAAATAGTAGATAAATTCTTTAAGGATAGCTTCTCAGTAGTATATGGACATAGAGATGGACACAAGCCAAAGCCACATCCAAGCTCACTATTAGAAATAATAGAAGCCTTAGAGTTAAATAAAGACGAGGTCTTATATGTAGGAGATTCAAACGTTGATATAATTACAGCACGAGAAGCAGAAGTCAAATCTGTAGGAGTGCTTTGGGGATTTAGAACAGCAGAAGAACTTAAAAAAGAAGGAGCAACCTATTTGGCTGAAAACCCACAAGGGATTTTAGAGAGAAGTTAAGGAAGAACAGATATAATCAAAACTAATAAAGGTTGATACCAAAGTATCAACCTTTTAAACAATAGAGAGCTTCTTTCTTAGACAAAACTATTTCCTCCAAACTTTCCTCACAATAAAAAACATAATCCCCATGGTCCCCAAAATTACTGTGAATCAAAACTTCGTAATTATCCTCACAAGGAGCACCAATAAGACCAGCTAACCCATAGCAAATCACAGGTTTAGAAATAGACATAGCCTCAAGAATAACACGCCCAGTTCCAATAACAACATCACTACTATAAAAGTAAGACAAAGTATCAAAAACACACCCACTCAAAACCACAGCCACCCGTTTCAAAGCAAAATTAATCTGATTAGCATACCTCTCAATTCTATTAAAACTAAAACCATCACCCATAATAAGCAAAGTTACATTATTATTATTTTGAAGTACATTAATAAGTTTAGACATAACAGATAAAGCAATTTCTCCCTTAATCTTATCAAGCCTACTACAATAAGTAACAACAAAATCAGAAGAAGGAATATTAAGAGAAGCCCGTTTATTAATAAGTACACCATGAGGGAAATTAATCCCATTAGGAATAACCTTAAAATTAGAAAGACCCTTCGCCTCATCCAAATAAAAATCAACCAAAGCCAAACTAACAAAAATAGTTAAAAAGGCTCTAGAACAATGCTTATAAATACACTCCCTAGAATAAAAACTGCCATGAATAGTAACAACATAAGGAGTGCCATTTTTTAAATTCAAATAATAGGAAAGCTTAATAGAACGTTCCAAATGACAGTGAATAAAAGAAATGTTATTAGAAGCAATAAATAATTCAAGCTCCTTAAAATAATTATCCTCACTAAGAACAATATAAGGAATAGAATTATGCTCTAATAAAAGCAAAGAGCTTCCAGAGAAACACCCTAAAAACACTCCGTAGCCAAGCTTAACAAGATTAGAAATCAAGTTAAAAATATGAGTTTCTGTACCCCCAATATCAAATCCATCAACCAACATTAAAAGGTTAGTGGAAGGGGTGGAGTTTATAGGAGTAAGAGTAGGAGAAGCTAAAAGCTCATTAAAATAAGTTCTTTTCTGAATAAAACTCTTAGCATTATACTCACCTAAAACCTTATTATAATCATTGAAAGAAAACCCAACCAAGCTATTAATTAAAACAGAAGGAAGTTTGCTAACAGAAGAAACCAAAAGAAGTTCAAAAAGAATTTTAAGCTCATCATCACAAGAAAAATCCAAAGAACTTATTTTTGTAAGCCTACATAAAACATCCCTTCTAATTAACAAACTCCCCAAATTAATAGCCAAGAAACCACCCTTTAAAGCAGTATCGATAGAAGCTTTAGATATTAAGGAGTTCCTATAAGTTTCACCCTCCTCAAGGCAAGATACAATTCCATCTAAAGGGGAATCAAGCATATAATCAACTTGATTTAAAACCCTATCCTTATAACTAATAACATTTGAAGTATAAAAGATTATAAAGTCAAACTCTATGTCAGAAAGCAAGAAGCTAACAAAATCTTTAAATTTGACCATATGAAAATCACTTAAAAATACAAGCTTTAAATTAGTATAGCTTTGGTTATTAATAGATTCTAAACAATCAGGATCTATATGATTACCTATAACTACAAGTACTACACTTTCCATAACTGTATCTCAGTTTAAGAAAGCAAGTAGGAAACTTGCACAGTTGGATAAAGAGTTTGGTAATTAATTTGAAATAAATCTACTTGATATGGACCAGAATAATCAGTGCTTACAAGCTTAAGTAAAATAGCTTTTTGAGCCCCAACATCTAGCAAAACATTTTCAGTGTAAAAAAGAACCTTAGATCCAGTGGTTACGTCATATACATTTATAAGGGCAGTGGTAACATATCCACTGAAATTTCTAACGTTAATAGTTAAATTAGTATTATTTCTTCGTTGTATTATACTCGTGGTAACATTCATAACATATAAATCTCCAATTATATTTTTTCTATACATACTATGGGAAACCATTGTAAATGTTAAAATTTTTAGATGTAAAATTTTAAACACATATTAGGAAGGGCTGAAATATAATATATTAATTTGTAATGTAATTTAATAAAAGAAGGATGATAGTATGAGTAAAGAAAGGATAAAGGATTTAGTAAGTATAGTTATTACTAATTTTAATAACGAAGGATACATTGTACAATGCTTAGAATCAATGAAAAATCAGACATATAAAAATCTAGAAATTATAGTAATTGATGATGCTTCCACTGATAATAGTGTTGAAGTAATTAATGATTGGATAAAAGAAAATAGCGAAAAGGTAGATTGCAAATTAATAGAATTGAAGGTTAATGTGGGCTTTGCTGGAGCTGTAACAGTTGGATTGTATTCTGCATTAGGTGAATATATTGCCTTCCATGATGGGGATGATTATTCTAATGAAAGAAGAATAGAAAAGCAAGTGGAACAGCTTAAAAGTAGGCTTGATATTGGGGTTATTGGATGTAATTATGCTGTTTTTAATGATTCTAAGAGAATCCCTAAAAATCTTCCTAATTATATTAAAGAAGGGGTAGAGGAGATTAGAGAAAGCTTTGCAAAGGGAGAAAATCCAGTTTGTAATGGTAGTATTTTATTTAAAGGAAGCCTTTTTGATAAAATTGGAGGTTTAACAAGAAGATTAGATGGAGCAGAAGATTATGAGTTTCTAACAAAGCTTTTATCTTTTGGTATGGATAATATAATGGAGCCTTTATATTATTATAGGACACATTCAAACCAAAGATCCAGACAGTTTTATGGTAATGTAAAAAATAAAAAGGCAACTGTAAGTAAAGAGGATATGAGTATTTTAATGATTATTGATAGATTTAACATTGGGGGAACTGAAACCCATGTGCTATCTTTAGTTAAAGGATTTATTGAAAGGGGAATTAAGGTAACCTTACTTGCTGATGATGGTCCTTTAGGTGATGAATTTAATAAGTTAAGCTGTAAGGTTTACAATATGAAATTTCCATATATTGTGGCAAGGGATTTACCAACTATTAATGCCTATAAGGGAAGACTTAAAAGAATAATTGAGGCTGAAAATATTAATATGATTCATTGTCACCAATCTCCATCTGGAGCAATGGCAATTGCAATAGGAAAGGATATGAATATTCCTGTTGTGTTTACAATACATGGCTTGTACTATGACGATATCACAAATAAGGAGCTACAAGAGGCTTCAGGGGTTGTTAGTGTAAGCCATCCTGTTTATGAATGGTTATTAAGGTTTGGTATTCAATCAAAAATTATTCCTAATGGTATTATTTTTAGGGATTTTGAAAGTAGGTCAGAAAAAAATACAGTTAAGGAGGAGCTATCAATTCCAGAGGAGGAGATGGTTGTAACTTATTGTAGTAGAATGGCTTGGGGGAAAATCAAGGTTTGTGAAAATCTAATTAGGGTTGTTAGGGATTTAAGAAGAGCAGAAAATCTAAAGATTCATGCTGTTATTGTTGGTGATGGTCCAGGTCTTGAGGATCTTAAAAAGCTTGGTGATAAGGTTAATAATTTGCTTAAGAAGGAAGTAATTCACTTTGTTGGTGGGCAAACTTCTGTGGAAAGATATTTTGAGTGTGGTGAATGCATTATTGGTACAGGTAGAGTAGCAATAGAGGGTATGGCATCAAGTAAGCCTGTTATAGCTGCTGGTAATAATGGTTATGCTGGAATCTTAACTGAAGATAATCTTAAAGCTGAATGGAAAAATTATTTTGGAGACCATAATTCAACTAAGATTAATAATGCTGGTTATTTTTATGATGATTTGAAGAGCATATATTTAAATAGAGAGAGTATGAGTGTTAAGGCTGAAAAGACTCATGAAATAGCTAAGGAAATGTTTAATATTAATGTGGTTATTGAGCAGTTGTTAGATGTGTATGCGAATTCATTTGGAGGTGGCATTTAATGAGAATTTTATATTTAGGTTGGGTTGGTTTTGGAAATGTTGGAGATGACCTTATGCTTGATATATTTAAGGATATGGCTAAGGAGAAATATGGCAAAGATGTTGTTGTAAAAGGAAAATATCCTAAACATGTTATAACTGATTTTGATGACTATGACATGGTGGTATTAGGTGGAGGCTCTAACCTTTTAGAGGGATATATAGAATGTGTATACAATGCAATTCAAGCTGGTAAAAAGGTAATTATATGGGGTACTGGTTATGATGAAATGCTTGGACGTGATTTTATCGAAAGGTTAGAAAATACTAATACTCCTCCTTATGTTTTTTCTGATTCTCATGAAGAGATGCTTAGTGAGATTGCTGAGAAGGCTGAGTTTTTTGGAATTAGAGGACCTTTAACGCTTGATATAATTAGAAAATCTTTTATTGATACCACAAATATTAAAATTAGTGGTGACCCTGGATTTTTATTGAAACCTGCTGATATATCTGAAAAGGGTACTAAGATTAAGTTTAAGAAGGAAGATAATATTGTTGCTATAAATCTTGGAAGAACCTTTGATAGAATTTTTGGTAAGAATGAAGCTAAGGTTAATGAAAGTATTAAAGAGTTTTGCATAGAGTTATTGAATATGGGATATAAACTTTATTTGTATGCAATGTGGGAAACGGATTTAAAGTCTATTTTTGATTTATATGGTAAGCTTCCTAAATCTGACAATATAATTCTTGATAGTGTTATTCATAGTGGTGGTGAGCTTGTAACTATTTTAAGTAATTGTAAATATTCAATTAATTTTAAATTACATGCTAACATTATCTCAGCTGTGGCTAATACGCCTTTTATTTGTATTGGATATAGACTTAAGAGTTATGATATTATGAAGTCTTTGGAGTTGGAAGAATTATTAATTCCTACAGATGATGAAAATATGTTTATGTCTTTAAAAGAAAAATTTGACTATGTTATTAATAATGAAGAAAAAATAAAGGCTCAACTTGAATCAAAAATAAATGAATTCAAGTCAAACCTTTTGGGGTAGAGAAGAGAGAAGAGAGAAGAGTGAAGAGTGATGGATGAAACTCGTAGAGTTTCTTTGATTTATATATTTAAAAGAAATCCCGTGGGGATTTCAACCACAACTCTTCACTCTTACCTCTTCACTTTTACTTCTTATTATAAATCTCTTCATCTAACATATTTTCTGATTTTGCTACTGCTACTGCTGTGGCTGCATCTCCAACAACGTTTAAAGATGTAACTAGCATTTCAACTGGTCTGTTTATTGCTAATATTAATGAGTAGGCAAGTAGTGCTGCATCATTGTTATATCCCATTCCTGTTAAAACTGTGAATAGAATTATTGCACCAGCTCCAGGGGCTGCAGGAGTACCAATTGATGATATTAAAGCTAAAATTCCGATTATAATAATACTTGATAAAGTAACCTCATATCCAGCACTTGAAGCAATGAAAACTGCTGCAATAACCTGCATAATAGCTGTTCCGTTCATGTTTATTGTCATACCAAGAGGTAATGTAAATGAAGCTATTTCATCACTTACTCCAAGCTCATTAACAGTTGTTTGAGTGTTTAATGGTAATGTTGAAGCTGATGATGAAGTTGAAAATCCAAATAAGGCAACCTTAGCAATTTTCTTTACGAAAATGATTGGATTTAATTTTGTTGTTATAAATATAAAAGCTGCATATCCAAAAACTAAGAATAAAAGTAGAGCTACAATAACAATTACTACATATGTTAAGGCTGGTTTAAGATGCTCTATACCGTATATTGCAAAGGTTCTAGTTATTAAAACGAAGATTGCAATAGGTCCAAATTTTGTTATTACAAAGCTTAAAAATACAGTGATAATCTTGTTTATTTCATCTAATATCTTCTTTAATACTTTAATTTCATCCCCAAGTTTATTAATACATAATCCTGTTGAAACTGCTAGGAAAACAACTGCAAGTATTCTTCCGTTTTCTGAAAATACTGATGTAATATTAGATGGAATAGCTTGTACTAAAACTAACAATGGGTTGCTAGAAGTAGTACCAGTTGCTTCTGTAAGGTTTGATATTGTTACGTTAAATAATCCCATGTTGTGAGCGATTAATGCAAAGATTCCAGCTAAAACTAATGAGAATACTGATGTTCCAAGGAACCCTAAAATTGTTTTGCTTGATATTCTTCCAAGTTTTTTTGTATCTGTGATTTTGCACATTGCTAAAGCTATTGATGTAAAGACCATAGGTACTATAACTAATTGTAATGCGTTAACAAATAGTTGTCCTACTATATAGAATAAACCAATGGCATCCTTGCCTTCAGGTTTTGATATATCTTGAAATAAAATGTTGTTTATACTTGTCCATAATGTAGCTTGGTCGTTATTAAGTAGGTATTCTCTTAGGAATATAAAGGCCCCTCCAAATAATAATCCTAGTGCTAAGCTAATTGACATTTTTATTGCCAATGAATTTGTATTGTTCTTCTTCATAATGTCCTCCTAAAGTAAATGGTATAGATAGGACACCGTAATTAAAAAAACCTTAATATCTGTAAAATAGACATTAAGGTAAAATACTACATAATTATAGTGTGTAAATATGTTTTGCCTTAATAGTCTCTCTGAACTATCTTAAAGGTATCCTATTAGTAATAGAATATACAGTATGATTAACATTATGTCAATGGAAATAAAAGACAGTAAGGTAAGAAGTAAAAGTGAAGAGTTGAGGTTGAAAGTTAAATTAGGTAAGAAGTAAAAGTGAAGAGTGAAGAGTTGAGGTTGAAAGTTAAATTAGGTAAGAAGTAAAAGTGAAGAGTGAAGAGTTGAGGTTGAAATCCCTACGGGATTTCTTTAAATATATTATTTAAAAGAAACTCTGCGAGTTTCAACCATCACTTTTACTTATTCATTCTTACATATTCACTAAAACAAAGAAACTCTGCGAGTTTCGTTTAATATATCATAGAAATGGGTTATAATATTATAAGTAATAGGATGTGAGACTAACTATATGAAGTCAAGTCTTTTTAAGTTAGTTTCTTTTAATATTATTTAATGAAAAAAGTGCATGACAAATAAAGCAACAGAGTTGCTATTTTAAAAAATTAGGTTACATTTGTGAAACAAATGCGGTATT
>JBOFVP010000126.1:0-5529 GCA_051653165.1 Clostridium sp. | reverse complement strand
AATGCGGTAGCTTTGCTATATCGTTAATGCAGATACGAAATAGGAGGGTTTAATGGCAAGGAATTTGAAGTACCAGTTTAAAAATTCGATAGATAATAATTTTAAAGAGGGAATGGATAAACATTCTTTGAAACATTCAGAGGGATTAGGTAATGGTAGAATATTTAGTTATTCAGATAGAAAAAATTTAATTGATTTTAGTTGTAATTTTGCAAATTATATTAAAGAAAATTTTAGTGAGATAAAAATGGCACGAGATATAAGCTCAGAGCACATACAAAGCTTTTTCAATGAAAAGGCTACAAGTTGTAGCAAGGCAACTTTGGAGCAGTATAGGAGCAAGCTATGTAAGCTACAGACCATAGTTAATAATACATATGATATTAACGTAAATTATTCAAGAGGATACATATTACCAATCACAGAGGAGAACAGCAATAAAATACGAGATATAGCTATGAGCAACAATGATTATAATAGACTACAAGAAGTTATAAGTGATTCGAATAGCTCTGCAAAAATAGGTATAGAATTAAGTGCTAGATTTGGCTTAAGAGTTAGTGAAGTTGTAAAAATACAGGGTAGAGATATAGATTTGCAAAATAATACGATAAGCATAGTTGATTCAAAAGGTGGACGAGATAGAGAAATTAAAATTGAGAGAGAGCAGGATAGGTCATATTGCGAAAGTATAAAAGAGTATATCGAGGAGCGTCAGAGATTGGTTCCAATCAGAGAAGATAGTGTTAATGTATTTTTAAAGAGGAGCTTGCAAAAATGCAATTTAGATAGCAAATATAGTGAATGTAAGACGGGAATACATAGCATTAGAAAGATGGCTGCACAAAATTATTATGATAGATGCAGGGAGAATGGGAATAGCATAAAAGAATCATTACAAATGACATCAGAGTGGTTGGGCCATGGCAAAGATAGAATGGAATTAATGAATGAATATATTGCAAATATAAAATAAAAAAGGAGCCAAGCATGGAAGATATAAACGAAATTTATAATTTAAAAAGAATAATAAAAAATCAAGAAAATATTATTTATCAAAAAAATGAGGAACTTAAAAAATTAAAAATTCAGGTTGAAAATTGGAGAGAAGCTACAGCAAGAGTAAAGCGTAAATTAAAAGAGGATAGTGATGCTGTTAATATCAGAGTTAGCATAGATAGTGGTGGAGATAAAATAAGATATATTTTAAAAACTAAATTTAATGTTTGTGTGGATCATAAGCTAGTTAAATATAAATACTCGACAATCAGCAATAATAAAGAATTATTAATTAAAGAACATCCAGAATTAAATGGACTATTTATAGATTTATCATCAGTTTACGTAAATAAAATTTTTACAAGAAATAATAATTGGTTTGTTGAAATTGTAGAACAAGAAAAATCAAAAACTTGGGTTCAAAATGATGAAGGATATGTATATTGCAATTTAAATAGCCCAATTGGGTATGATTATATGAGAAAAGATTTAGTTTACATAAAAGAAAATATAGATGACTTATTAAGTTAGTTGGTGAAAATGAAATAGTACCTTTTGGGATTTAAATAGTACCATTCCAAATGAAGAATAGCACAATATTTATAATTAGTTTTAATAAAAGAAAATATAGATAAGTTAATATGCTACTTCTACTAGTAAATTATATGATAAGAAAGATAAACAACTTAGAAAATTCAAAGTTGTTTATCTCCTTAAAAAGTTGTTTTCACAGGATCACAAGGAGTAGGAGTAATATTACTCCAAGCTTTAAGTATGGTTTAAACTTGTATAGTTAAAATGTGAAAAGCTAGTAAATAAGCGCTGTGAGAGTATATTAAAATATATACTTGTGTACAGAAATAACAACTTTCGCGTACAGAAATAGTATCTTTTGAGTATAGAAATAGTACCTTTTTTATTAAGAATTATATTAAGGTGTACAGTTTAAGGTTAACAAAATAGTTAAAATGTGAAAAGCTAGTAAATAAGCGCTGTGAGAGTATATGAAAATATATACTTGTGTACAGAAATAACAACTTTCGTGTACAGAAATAGTATCTTTTGAGTATAGAAATAGTACCTTTTTTATTAAGAATTACATTAAGGTGCACACTTTAAGGTTAACAAAAAGTCCATTTCGCTATTTACATAGCGAAATGGACTTTTTATGTATTGAAATTTAGTATATATAAACTAAAAACGTTCATTTATTAAGTCTTGAACCTCTACAAATGGCTTAAAACCGTTGTATATATCAATTTCGCAAAAATTACCTTTAGCGAAATTAAAAATATAATTTTACAAGTAAATTCTTTATAAAAAAATTTAAAGATTTAATCCAATGGAAAACGATATTACACAATATATTGAAATATTTTCCAATATATTGTACGATATATATATTATTATTTTTAGGAGGGAATTATGAGAAAATTAATTGGGATGTTAACATTAACGTTAACAATAGTAGGTTTCACTTCTGTTATTGCAAGTGCTGATAGTGGACAAAATGTAGCGCTTAGTTTTAATTCTTATGCTGGTACAGGATTTGTTAATGGGAGTAGCAATGGTCAATATTATTCATTAACACCAGGGAATGTTACATTAGATATTACGAACACAAATGGAGGATTTTCTATTGAATTAAGAAGGAATCTTTTAATTGGTTCTACTGGATATGGTGTTAAAGGTGTTGGTGGGAATGGTAAAAAAACTTGGTATGTAGATAGTAGTTCAAGTAAGTATTGGATAACAGCTTTTTCTGGAGAACAAGTTTATACTAAATATTCTCTTTCAGGAAAAATGCATGACCATGGAATGTAGGAGTATTAGAAATGTCTTATAATCTTAGTGGAATTGATTTGTTAAAAGTTATTACATTGATTTCAGTGGTATGTATATTAATACGTATAATTGTTAACAGAAAAGACTTAACATATAAATTTTTTATGAAAAATCTTATAATATTGTCATTTGCAATTTATATTACTATGGTTATAGCTCTTACCATTTTCCCATTGAGGTTTGGTAATCCAATAGTAATTAAATCATACACTAATTTTATTCCACTTATTTCTTTGATTGATTTTAATGTAGAGGTATCATATCAATTAAAGAATATATTGGGAAATGCCTTATTGCTATTTCCACTAGGAATTTATATTCCAATTTTTAAAACCATTAATTCTAAAGTTTGCTCATTAAAGCAAATTTTATTAACAGGAATATTAGCAACATTAATAATTGAGTGTACTCAATTATTAACAAGTTATTTCAAAATAACTGGAGTACCAAGAATATTTGATATAAATGATATAATATTGAATACACTTGGAGTTATTTTAGGATATATCATTTATAAAAAAATATTATACAAATTTATAGAAAATTTCATTTTGAAATCATTAAGTTGAATATAGAAAAAATGAAGAATATAAAGTCTTAAGTAATGTTTCTTATGATAAAGCTCCAAGTTATTGGGGCTTTATTTTTATTAGGATGAATAAAGCTAAATATAATATAGGGAAATCCTAAAAATAATATTAAAAATAAGGTATTAAAGTATATCTAAGATAATCCAAAATCACATCGGTGGAAGATATGGTAATCAAAATATTAAACCAAGTGATGAAATAAATAGGAGCTAAAGGCTCCTATTTTTATATAAAGAGACAATCAAAAACAAAATAACTAATAATATGCATTGAACGTAAATTTAATATAAAGTAAAATATAATAGACTAAGGAGGTGAAAAATTGCAGCAATTATTAAAAAAAGAGTATATAGAGCCAATAAATTATTTAGATGTAGTACATAGTAATAGCAAAGGTTGGATTACAAAAGCCGAAATGAATTGTGGTTACAAACAATGGCATTATAGATACAATGAGCTTTTAGAGCAAAACTTCGACCATGAAAATGTATATGTAAGTTTAAATACTTTTTATAGTACATATAGAAGATTAGAATACCTAAAAGAACTTAAAGCTCAATTTATAGATTTAGATACTTATAAAACTAAATTTACTAAAGAACAAATAATAATGTGCCTTGAAGCAGAACACTTTAATAAAACTATTCCAAGACCTAATTTAATAATAGATAGTGGAAGAGGACTTTATTTAATATGGCTTTTAAATTCAGTACCAAGTAAGGCTTTGCCATTATGGAAAGCCGTAGAAGAGCATTTATATAGCGTATTAAAGACTTTTGGAGCAGATAGACAAGCATTAGACCCTACAAGGGTATTAAGAGTGCCAGGAAGTATTAATTCAAAATCTAATACTATGGTTGAGATTATAGAGCAATATGATTATGTTTATGATTTAAGAGAAATACAAAAAGAATATCTTCCAGAGCTTGAAGAAAGAAAAGCTAAAAAAAGGGGTAGACCTAATAAAATAAGATATATCCATATGGAGAGAAGCCTTTATTATGCTAGGATACAAGACATAATAAAACTATGTGAATTACGAGAATATGATTTAGAGGGTCAGAGAGAGTTTATATTATTTTTATATAGATATTATCTATGTTACTTTCTAGAGGACACTCAAAAGGCTTTAGAGGACGTTTTAGACCTTAATAGAGAGTTTATATATCCATTGAGCGAAAGAGAGGTTATAAGAGCCACTAGAAGTGCAGAGAGGGTTTATTTAAGCAAGGAGAAGGATTATTGGTACAAGAATGAAACACTTATAAATAAATTAGGAATTACAGAGCTTGAAGAAACTCATATGAGTACGCTAATATCACCTAGAGAAAAGAAACGTAGAAGAAGTGTTAGAGATGTAAAGAGGTATGAAGAAAAATTAAAATCAGAGGGGAAGATAAGCAAAAAAGAAGAGCTTGAACAAATAAGGGCAAAAATAAAAAGCCTTCGAGCAAAAGGCTTTAAGAATAAAGATATTTGTATTGAGCTTGACTTAGCAGAGTCAACACTCAAAAGACATATTACGTATATGAAAAAGAATGGGCTATTAAAATAGCTCTTTCTTTTTTTATAGTCTTTTCTTCAAAAATGATTATACACTATATAGTTTAAAAGTTCAATTTGCAAGTGATAAAAAAAAAAGGCTCATTTTTTTCACCCTTGTCTTATAGGGTACGTAGTACCTGTTCTTTTTTTTAGGGTGGTTCTTTATTTAGACAAGGTTTTTATCCTTGTTATGTTACATTAGTGTTATATTATTTTTAGGGAGGATTTTATGGGGATTGATATTATGGATATTGTTTGTTTAGTTAATAAGAGATTACAAGAGGGGGCTTCTACAGCTCAAATAGAAAAGGATATGAAGCTTGGTAAGGACACTTTAAGAAAGAGGCTTAATAGGGCTCACTACAAGTATAATAGTCATTCTAGGCAATATGAGCCCACATATAACACTAATGTAACATCAGATGTTATAACACACAAAACTATAGCTATAACACAAAAGGATAACATAGGTGTAACAGAACATGTTATATCACCTTGTAACACTACTTTAACACAAGATGTTATAACACTTACCGAAGATGAAATTATG
>JBOFVP010000125.1:0-1749 GCA_051653165.1 Clostridium sp. | reverse complement strand
TGAATTTGTATAGCAATATATTTATTAATGATAATTTGAACAACTCTTTCTTTTAAGAACCACTCTTTTATTGTAGCTACTGCTCTAACTATATGAAGTATATTAACTTTAGTTAACGTAATACCAGCAAAGTTAATCTTAGATTTAACTAATTCAAGCTCCTTGGCATTATACAGTGATAATAATTCATATTGAGAGTTATCATTTTCAACTTTTTCAATAACATTGCAAGAAAAAGCAAACTTAAAGCTACTTATTTTAGATGGAGATATATCATTAGATCTTAACTCATCTGAATTATCAATAAATAACTCTTCATATTTAGATAACATTGCTTGGATAGTGTACTTTGCATAATATCTGCATTTAGTTTTTAATATAGTCATCCATTTAGAGTTTGGTTTAAATAAATTCATTACAAAGTTATTATAAGATTTTGCAGCTTTACTATCGCAAAGTTGAGCCAAATAAACTAAACATCTCTTTTCTATAGCCTTCATTTGATGAAAGGCAGAGGATAAAAAGAACTCTCTTATAGTTGTATAACCTTTATATTCAGCAGTTGGATCTATTGAGATAGTATTATTTTTTGATTTTGTCATGTTCTCCATATTAATTAAAGTCCAAGATGAAAGCTCAATATCATATGAAATAATCTTTAACTCAATAAGCTTATCAATATTATTAGAAATAGTCTTGTAACATACTTTAACGTATTTCATTACTTGGTTAACTAAATCTGTTTTTTTATCAGTATATGTTTGAATTAGGTATTTACCTTTAACTTCACTAGAAATATGAGCTAGAGCTATGTATACATCTATAATATGATAGTTTTTAGAATCTAAAATAATCTTATCTAAGTGTTCATTACTAAGTTTAGTTGCCATTACAAATTCACCTCCTTTTCCGTATAAAATTAGATAATATTATTGTATTAAAAAGGAGATTAATATGCAAAAAAGGTCATTTTTCCAGATATATATGTAGAAAATTGAACTTTCAGAACCAAAACATAAGGGATACAAGCATTTTTCCAGATATATATGTAAAAACATGAACTTTTGAAAGAACTCAGTAATAACAAGGTTTACAGGCATTATTAATTAAGTGAATAAGACTAAATCACAAATTTTAAAATTATTTTTCCAGATATATACGTAACTTTTAGAACTTTAGATATAAAAAATCGTATTTATTAGTTATTTTTCCAGATATATATGTAAATAATTGAACTTTGATGTGGAAATGAACTAAATATGATTAAAAAAGAATTTAAAAAAATTTTTATAAACTGATAGTTTTTCCATTAATATATGTAAAAATTAGAACTAAACAATTAAATTTAAAAACTAAACTTAAATTATTCCGTCTATATATGTAAGAATTAGAACTTTTTCCACCCATATACGTAAAATTTAGAACAGTTTCCACTTATATACGTAAGAATTAGAACAGTTTCCATCTGTATATGTAAATATTAGAACTATTTCCACTTATATATGTAAATCTGTGAACAATAGAAATTTGAATAAGATTATTAAATAATGGATTTATTTTGTAGAATCAATTATTATATAAGTATATAACAAGAGGTTAGGTGTAATATGATTGAGAGATTAGAAGAAGAAATAAGGAACAAATTTAAAATTAAATATGAAGATTTAATAGATAAGGATTTTAATAGTTTTTATCTTGAGCTAGTTCCCCAGCTTAATCAATTATACGATTCAATGGATAAGGACCTAG
>JBOFVP010000124.1:0-17106 GCA_051653165.1 Clostridium sp. | reverse complement strand
ATTTATAACTTCACAAACATCTTCATAATACTTAGTATCTATGATAAAATTATTATAATAATTTTAGGATGTGATTTAATGGAAAACCAGTTAATTCTTGTTATAGAAGATGATGTACATTTATCAAAGATTATTTATTCCTTTTTAAAGGATGTTGGTTATGAAGTGAGGCAAGCCTATTCTGGTAAAGATGCCTTAGAGATGGCTAAAATATTAAAGCCTAATCTAATTATTTTAGATATTATGTTGCCAGAGGTGGATGGAATTGAAATATGTAAAACCCTTAGAATGACAACCAATATTCCTATAATAATAATTTCAGCTAAATCCTCTGATTATGATAAGGTTTTAGCTCTTGGTGTTGGTGCTGATGATTATTTAACCAAGCCTTTTTCTAATATTGAATTAGTTGCAAGGGTTAAGGCTCACCTAAGAAGACTCCAAGAATTCTCTTTAAATAGTAATTTTCCCCATACTTCAAATATAAAAACTATTGGAGCCTTAAAAATCAATTCACTTTCCTACGAAGTTTCTGTTAATGGTGAGATTATCGATTTTTCCCCAAAAGAATTTCAATTACTTGACTTTCTTTCATCAAACCCATCGCAAGTATTCTCTAAAGAACAACTAATCCAGAATATATGGGGCTATAATGAATTTATTGATTTAAATACAATAGCTGTTTATATTGGAAGAGTTCGTGAAAAGCTTGCAAAGAAGGGGATTTTAAATATTAAAACTGTATGGGGGGTTGGCTATAAGTGGGAAAAAGAATAATTAAAACTAAGCTATCCCTTCTTCTTTTATGTATAATCTCACTTACTGTACTAATGTTATTTGCTTCTATTTTTACTATAAGAAATAAAAATAACATTAATTTGAATAACAATGCACGAATTACTCTAAACAATGCTATTTACAAACTTCATCAAAAGGATTTTAGTGATATTTCTAATTATAAATACACAATATTAGATTTAAAGGGTACTGTTATAAAATCAAATAACCCTAACTATTTAGAAGGTAGTACAACATCTTTAGATAGCTTATCTACCCTTACCTTGTATAGAGATAATAACAGCAGTATTTATATGGCTCCTTATATTGTTAATGAGCTTCAAAATGGAACTATTTATATAGAAATAGGTAATTCGGATATTCTCAATCCAAGCTTTTTATCCTACTTACCCTTTATTATATTAGCTATCTTTATTATTGGTTTTTCCTTGTATACTTATAAAATGATAGTTAAGGATATTCTTTTGCCAATTAATAATCTTCATACTATAACAAACAATATAATAAAAGGAGATGTTATCACATCACTTAACTATGATTATGATGGAGAAATTGGTACCCTATGCCACGACTTTGAACAACTTCGTGAAAGCATATCCTTTAGACTTGGTAATGAGAAAAAGCTTAAGGAAAAAGAAAAGCTACTTCTTGCCTATATCTCACATGATTTAAAAACCCCACTTGCAACAATTTCAGGTTATGCTGAGGGAATATATACTGGAATTGCTAATGATAAGGAAAAAATAAAGGAATATTCCTCTATTATTTTAAGTAAAACTACTATGCTAACACGGTTAATTGAAGATATACTAGAACATTCTAAAACAAAGCTTAATGAGCTTTCTATAACCCTTCAGGAGACTTATTCATTACATTTTTTTTCTAAGCTTTTAGATGAATTTAAAACAGAGGTTGAAGGGAAAAATCTTAGCTTTTCCTATAGTGATATACCTAATATATTAATTAGTATAGATAAAAACAGAATAAAGCAAGTAATGGAAAATTTAATTAGTAATGCAATAAAATTTTCAAGGGAGAATGGAGAAATTTCTGTAGACTTTACTTTATATGAAAATAATCTTTTAATTTCTGTTAAAGATAATGGAATGGGAATACTAGCCTCTGACCTTCCAATGATATATACTGAATTTTTTAGAGGTGAAAAATCACGAAGTCAAAATATACCTGGCTCTGGTCTTGGGTTAAATATTGTTAAGTATATAGTAGAAAACCATGGTGGACAAATAGAATGTGATAGTATCCATAACATTGGAACAACCTTCACCTTTTCCCTTCCATTTAACTAAATTACCTTACATTAATAAAGATGAAGATAGACTTTTGATTCTACCTTCATCTTATTATTTAAATATTTACCACCCTTGCTCTTCTAAGAATTTAAATACTTCATTTTGTCTTTCTTGGTGCTTTTCTACAGAGTATTTTTCTAGCTTCATTTCTGCTTGAATTCTTCCATCACACATATATAACAATCTATCTGCTCTAATTGCCACCTTTAAGTCATGTGTTACCATTAAAATTGATTGCCCCTTTTTATTTAGGTTTGTTAATATATCTAAAACCTCTTTTCCTGAACTTGAGTTTAATGCACCTGTAGGCTCATCTCCAAATATAATCTTAGGACTTCCAATTAAAGCTCTACACATAGCAACCTTTTGTTTTTGCCCTCCTGACATCTCACTTGGATACTTATCTCTTTCATTTAAAAGATTAAAATCCTTAATTAGCCTTTCAGCCTTAAATTTAATATCATCCTTTTTCCCACTACCAAAGCCCATATAGGTTATATTCTCATAGGTTGTTAAATCATTTAAAAGGTTTATACTTTGAAAAACAAATGAAATATCCCTCTTTCTAAGTTCACATAATTCAACTTCACCCATTTTAGTTATATCCTTACCTAAGACCTTTACTTCCCCACTTGAAGGCTTATCCATAGAGCTTAAGGCATAAAGCAATGTTGATTTTCCACATCCACTACTTCCCATTATTACAGTAAAATCCCCATGGTAAATATCTAAATCTATATTTTTTAAAACATTTGTCCCTTGCTTTCCTAATATATAAGTTTTGCATAATTGTTTGGCTTCTATAATTTTGTTTTTCATACTCTCCCCCTCCTGACTATTCTTCCATTAATTTTTTAGGTGATACATGCTTTACTCTATAGCTTAGAATAATGGTCACCAATATTATAATTACAAGTCCAATTAAAACAAGGAATGATGTGTATTCATTTGACATATTATATCCATCACACCCTATAGCAACCCAAAATATTTTTCTTGTAACAAGGGCATTTAATATAATTGATAAGCTTACTCCAATTACTGATAATATAGATATTCTATATATATTTCTCTTCATAATATATCCTGTTGTAAAGCCAAATGCCTTCATTATTCCAAAATTCCTCTCTTGTTCTTTGTTAATCATAATAATTAAATTAATAATATTAAGTAAGGTAAACATGAAGAATATTATAATCATTATTATTGTTACTGGAACCATAATAGCTTGAATTGAATCCTTAACATTACCCATAATTTCATTTATCTCAAGAATCTGATACTCTGGATATTTATCTTCAACTTCTTTTTTAAACTTTTCAAAGTCACTTTTATTTTTTAGCTTTACTGCTATTGTTGTTTTATATATACTCTCATCTTCAAAGTAGGAATTTAACATATGGACAGCTCCCTCACTACCTATGGTGTTAAAGGTTCCAGTTATTAAAAATGTATCCTCTTCTCCAAATATTTTTAGCTTTATATAATCACCAACTTTATATTTTGTATCCTTTAAAATAGGCTCTGCTATTCCTATTTCTTTAGGATTTTCTGGTGGTCTACCCTTTGCATAATTAATGTTGTATTTACTATCATTATAGGTTTCAAAGGACATCTTCCAAGCATAGGTAAGAATTACTTTATCATCTGTACTTACCACACTTTCACCCTTCATTGTTGTAGTTCCAACATTGTAATATTCTATAAACTCACTTTTGCTAACAAAATCTATAACATCATTATCTATAACTTCATTAGGCTTTGCTATCATACAATGACTAGTTGGAACTCCAACCCAAGATGATGCCATATCATCTAAGGTGTCAAAGGAATTACACATATTTAGAAAGACTATTGATACATAAAATGATATAAATACTACAATAACTATTAGAATTGATTTACTCCTATATTTAAAAATATCGTTAATTGACATAGCTAGTGGAGTATATGCATCCTTTATAATAGACTTTTTCAGCTTAGCTTTTGTAGATGTAATCCCTACAACTAGAGCATCTACTGGGGTTATTTTATCTATCCTTTTAAATGCAAGTCTTACGTTTATATACAAAATTAAGAATGTAAAAATTATAGCTATAATTGCTGTAACCCCTGTTAAATAGGTTGTTTTGTACTCGCCTAAATACTCTACCCCTAAATTTCCTATATAAATTGATATTGGTATACCAATTATTCCTCCTATTAGGGTTGAAACCCCTCCTACTACACAGTAACACTTCTCATAAAACCCTCTAATTTCTTTAGTTGTAAAGCCTAGAGATTTATAAATTCCAATGGATTCATACTCCTGAATTACTACACTTCTTATGAAAAATCTTATAATTACAATTGTAACAATAAGCATAAATAGAGCTGCCACTACTCCAATGCTAGATACCATCATTGTAATTAATCCACTTGTTTCTTTAAAATAATCTAAGGTAGATATTTTATAAATGTCCTTACTTCCTATTGTTTCTTCTAGATATGTGTTTAATTCTTTTTCGTTTAAGTTTGTGTTTAAGGATATTATCTCAAGTTCATTGCACCCTTGAAAATCATTTTTATCATCCATACTAAAATAGATTATTTGATTACCTGCCATTGTATTTGGCTTTAATGAATCCTTAACTAACTGTGATACAATATAGCTTTTGTTATTTCTATAAATAACATCACCTATTTTTATATTAAAGTTATCTGCTATAATTTGTTCAAGCCATACTTCTCCTGAGCTTGGTCCACTTTTTATATCTTCCTTAACCTTATTAAGACTCCAGCTTACATTTTTATAGTCTTCTAAAGCTACATAAAACGTGTATTCGCTTGGAACTTCTATTTTTTCCCCATTAAAAGTAAACCTATTATCATTGGCAATAAACCCTTGTTGTTTATCTAAATCATTAAATTCTTTTGAGAGTTCTTCATAAACATTTTCCTTAGTAAATAAGTAGAATTTTGAATTCTTATCCTTTGAATAAATTTCATCAGTAAATTTTTTCACATCTAAGGATAATCCTAGACAAGCTGAAAGTATTGCTGTTGCAAAAATAAGTACAATACCAATTACTATAAACTGTAGCTTTTTTTTCTTTAATTTTTTAACCCACATTCTCTCACATCCTTCTAAGAATATAGTATTATATAAATCTTACTTCAAATTTACTAAATTATAAATAAATTCTTACTACTAATTTCAAATTGTTTTAATAATAAAAATAAGATAATCACTATAAACTGTGATTATCTTATAAATATTAAAGCTATTTAACAATTTTTTTACTAACCATTATAAAGCATAATGCCATTAATACTAACCCTATACCTGTTGCAAGCCCAAAGCCTTGTAATATAAATATAGGAACTAAGGTTACTATTGCTAACACTCCACCTCTGCAAGTGGGCGCTAAGCACTGCTATGTGCCTAGATAAGTTGTTCTAAGCATCACTTGATTTTATTCCTAATTTAATTAATTTCTTCTTTAGTAATATTTAAAATTGATAATGCTTTACTCTCATCATATCCATTCTTCATCAAATTTAATACAGCATTCTTAAGATTATTCTTTTGTCTTTCAAGCTCCTTATCCTTAGTTTCAAGCTCTTTTTTATTGGTTTCAAGCTCTTTTTTATTGCTTTCAAGCTCTAGTTTAATATCTTCTAATTCTTTCTTTTTTCTCTCAGCATATTTTTTTCTTGAGATTTCATCCATTAAGTATTTTTCTCTTTGTAAATAATGTTGATATTCTATTTCATTTGCACTTAATTGCTCCATTATTGCCATAGCCCTATTAAACTCCTCCTTTCTGCTTGTAAGTTCACTAACAACTTTGGTATCTCCAGTTGGTGAACACTCCTTCAAAAATGTTATCCATGCTTCAATATCGTTAAGAGTATCTACATCCTTACTCTTAAATTTCGGCAACTCTATATAATGAATCTCCAAATCCTCAATGAAATTGAAGTTATCATCTCTTTCCTTAATAACAAATACATTATGATATTTATCATTTTCAGTAATAATATTAAAATCTACTAAAATATTGATTAATTTATTATCCATAGCTTACTGCATTTTAATTATATTTTAGTTAAATTTTGTCCAAAACTATGATAATTAATACATGTTTTTAATATTTACCCTTAATTTTATTATATATTCAAATTTAAATTCTAACAACTACTCATTTTTACAACCTTACCTATTTAAAACTATATCTATATTATTTAAAGCTCTCCTATACAAAAGGAGCATCTTTCGATGCTCCTTATACTATTCTATAATTTAAATACTACTATTAACAAATAAATAAGTGTAAATATAAATCCTATTCCAAATAATAATAGGCTATAAGCTAGAGAGTAAGAAATATGAGGTGCTCCCACTCTACGCTTCTCATCTATTACCTTACCTTCTAGGAAGGTTTTTGGTACCTCTATGGATTTAAAGAATAGTCTATTTAATACCCATATAACTAAATCAGCTAATATATCACATATTCTTGCAAAGAAACTAAATACAAAACATATCCCATTTAATAAAGGCTTATATATCTTATTCTCAATAGTAAATTCCTCATTCCAAGGATCATTATATCCATTCTTAGCTATTAAAGTATTTCTAGCTACTATAAAGTATAACATTAATCCTATTACTATTGATATAACTGCACCCTTTAAGTTTACTAATGAAAAATAAGCTATATCCTCATGTAGTGTATGGGCATTTAAAAACTCTGCAACACTATTTCCTATTTTATTAAAGGTAAGATTTGGTGTTACCCCAAGTATTACTAATAATACACATGGAATAGTTAAGGCCATCATTGTCTTTTTAGTTGCATACTCCTTATTATCTTGTACATTCCCCTCTGGGCTTTGTACAAATATACAGATAAACAATTTTAACATATATGCAAAAGTAAATCCTCCTGCAAGTAGGAATAATCCTTCCATAAATCTAAACATTGTTACACTTTCATGGAAGAAATGTATATACTCAACTACTGATTCATGAAGTAAAGTCTTACTTACATATCCACTTAAAAGAGGTATACCCATTAAAGACATTGCACCAATTGCAAAAATCCCCTTTAACCAAGGCTTGTTTTTTCCATATCCCTTAAGGTTATTTAAATCAAAGCTATTAGTATTTAAGTATATTATTCCTGCACAACTAAATAAAATCCCCTTTATTAGAGAGTGATTTATCATATGGAATACTGTACCAAAAGCTGCAAAAGTGTTATGCTCCCCAAGTAGTGAGGTAAAAGCAATTCCCCAAAGGATAAATCCAACCTGTGAAAGGGATGAAAAAGCTAAAGTCCTTTTTAAATCCTTTGATAAAAAGGCAAACACAGCACCATATAACATATTACAAATACTTAATACCAATATAAACATTGCCCATGTCTTTGAAAATGGAAGTATTTTTATTGTTACAATAATTAATCCATATAGTCCTGCCTTAGATAACACACCAGATAATAAGGCTGTAGCTGGTGATGGTGCAGCTGTATATGACTGTGGTAACCAATCATGAAGCATAAATGCTCCTGCCTTTGCTCCAAAACCAATAAACATTAAGAATCCACTTACAATAAGTAATGGTTCTTCCTTGTACCCACTAAAGGTAGATTGAAGATTAACTAAAGATATATCACTATTTAAGAAGAATAAAATAAATATTCCACATAACATTGATAATCCACCAATAACTGCAAAAGCAAGGTAACTATTACTAGCAGATACTGACTTTTCATTTTGATTATGTGCAACCCAAATATAGCTTGCAAAACTCATCATTTCAAAGAATACAAATAAAGTGAATAAGTCACTACCATAAAATACTCCAAGACATCCAGCTAAGGTAATTAAAGTTGCGCTGTAAAATCTATTTAGATTTTTATTGTTATTCTTGAAATATTCCTTTGATGTTATTACACTTACTAACCATAGTAGGCAAGCTATAAGAGAAAATAATATTCCAAAGGAATTCACTCTAAAGCCTATACCAAAGTCACTAAACATAGTGTAGCCAACTTCTCCCTGTGATAAGACATCTCTATTTAATAGTAACACTAGGTTAGTTATAACCCCTACTATAACTATAGAACCTGTAGCCATCCACAGTTTATTTTCATCTTTAATCTTATAAATAAGTAATCCAAAAGCAATTAAAACCACTAAGGTTAATGGCATTAAAAAATTCAAATCCATATTATCCTACACCTCCTACAAGTACAGTTTGTAAAAAGTTATATATTCCATTTGCAGAAAGGGACATAACTATCATAGTAGCTGTTAATGCATATACTGTAGCCTTCATTTCAAAAGGTACAGGCTTCACATTCTGAAGTCTTGTATAATCAAAATCATCATGAGGTAAAAATGCTAAAACTACTATTTGAAGTAGGTACATTGCTGTAAATAGTGCTGATATTATAAGGGCTGATACTGCTATTAAAGAAATCTCTCCCCCTACACTTATGGCACTTTGTGCAATGGCAAACTTAGAGAAAAACCCTCCAAATGGTGGTATTCCAATTAAAGCTAATCCTGATATTGCAAAGGTAATATAGGTTGATTTCATTATCTTTCCATACCCTTCTATATCACAAACATACTCACTATGATTTACATACATTACATTTCCCGCTGAATAGAAAATTACAATCTTAATTAAAGCGTGGAAAATCATATGCATACATGCTGCAACAAGTCCTATATAAGACATGGTAGCTGTGGCAAGTAATATATATGAAAGCTGACTTACTGTTGAGTATGCAAACCTTCTTTTTAAGTGCTTTGACCTCATTGCTGTGGCACTACCAAAAACTATTGTTATTATACACATAGCCATAGCCACATAGCTTACCCAAGTTCCTTTTAAAAGTTCTGCTGAGTAAAGATAATATGTTACCCTCATAACTGCAAAAGCACCTGACTTTACAACTGCAACAGCATGTAAAAGTGCAGTTACTGGTGTTGGAGCAACCCCTGCTGAAATAAGCCATCTATGAAATGGGAAAATTCCAGCCTTTACAGAAAATCCTACAAACATTAAAAGATAAGCAACAAGTAAATTTGGAGAAGCTAAGCTAGCAATACTCCCCCCCTGTGCGAACTCCCATGTGTTTGTATAAAACATAAACATCATCATACCCATAAAGGATATTGAAGCTCCCCCTACTGAGTATAATATATAGTTTTTACCTGCATACACATCCCTAGCCTTGTTGTTATGAGTAACAAGTGGGAAGGTAATAAAGGTTAAGGTTTCAAAAAATAAGTACATTGTAAACATATTTTTACTAAAGGCAATTGCAAGAACTGTACCAAAGGTCATTGTATAAAAGGTAAAGAACTTAGCAAGTTTTCCTTCATGTGTCATATACTTAGTTGCATATAATGTAGCAAGTGGCCACAAAAAGCTAACTAAGGCTGCAAACACTAATCCTAAGCCATCAATCTTAAAGCCTAGGCTTAACAAATCATTTATACTTATTAATATAACTTCCTTTCCATAGCATAAATACATTGCTATAAATGAAGTAATAGATACTACTATTGTTGATATTAACGCATATCTTGATATATCCTTATCAGATTTATCCTTGAAAACATTGGTAACTGCCCCTAATATAAAAGCTAAAATTATAGGCATCAAAATTAAATAATTCATTTTTCCCCCTTATAATCCAAGTGATGAGGAGATAGTCATTATAAAATTAAATAGTTCTTGTGGAAATACTCCTAAAACTATTATTATACAAGCTAAAATCCCCATTGGATAAGTTACTGTTTTAGGCAAATCTATTTTATCCTTTGCCATGGACTCCCTTTTCTCAAAGAAGGCAACTGCTGTTATTTTCAATAAATATCCTGCTGTTAAAAGAGCAGAAATCATTATTATAATTAACCCTACAATACCTAATGAAAAATCATTTGTATTTAAGGCTCCCTGTGCTAAATACCACTTAGATACAAATCCTGCTGTAAATGGTATACCAACTAGGGACATTCCCCCTATTGTAAATAGTATAAATGTACTTTTCATACTATTTCCAAGTCCAATAAGTTTGTCCACCGTTGTTATGTGTGTTTTGTAGATTATTGCTCCAGCTCCCATAAATAAAAGATTTTTAGCTAAAGCGTGGAATACAACTTGAAGAATTGCTCCTATAAACCCAAAGGCATTAAATAAGAATAATCCAAAAATAACATAGGATACCTGACTTACTGTTGAGTATGCAAGTCTCTTTTTAATTCCCTTTTCTCTATATGCTAATAGTGAACCCATTAATATAGTAAGCATTGAAAGTACTAAAACAGTTTTTTGTACATAGCTTCCTCTTAAAATATCCACTCCAACTACATAGTATAAAATTCTTATAATGGCTAATATTCCACTCTTTGTAATAAGCCCTGAAAGAATTGCAGAAGCTGGTGCTGGTGCCACAGGATGGGCTACTGGTAACCATCCATGTAGTGGGAACATTCCAGCCTTTACACTAAAGCCTAGTATTGCAATTAGAGTAAATATTAATATTCCCTCATTGCTTGCACCCTCTCTTAGAGCCATTATTCCCCCTTGAGTAAAGCTTTGGTCTATGTTTAAGGAATAGGCATAGAATATTCCTATAAGTCCAACACCTGCTCCAAATAAGGAATAGTATATGTATTTTCTTCCTGCTAAGAATGCTTTATTGCTTCTTTCATGAATAACTAGTACATACCCTAAAATACTCATTATTTCAAAGCACATATAAAGAGTAACTAGATTAGCACTATAGCTTAAAGCCACTAAAGCTCCTATAATTGATAAATAATATGTATAAAATCTATTTTCCTCACCTGCATGTGACATATAGTCTAGTGAGTAAATTCCAACTAAAAACCAAATTACAACAAACATAGAACTAAAGATTAAGCTTAATCCATCTACCCTAAAGGCAAACTCAATTCCAAATGGAAAGTTTGCTAGTACAAATTTTTCATTGTAATGAAGAGCATTAGCTCCCATTACTAATATTAATGTAATAAAAGACATTAATAAAAAATATCTTTCTCTATCTTTTTTATTTTTAAAGTTTAGTTTTAATATACTTAGTCCCGAAATTAATGGAACTAATATTGCTATAAAAGTTAACATTATTTATTCCTTTCTACAATAGAGTTAATCCTGTGGATAAAATCTCTACTACAACTTGGTAAAATAAACCTAATAGAACATTTAAGATAATAAAGGACATTACTGAAAAATTATAACCCTTACTATTCTTAACTTCTTCAACATTTGTCTCATCCTTTGTATAAATTGACATAAGAGCCTTAAAGAAATATAGAGCATTAAGCACTGTACTTACAGCTAGTGCAATTAATACAAACCACATTTTACCCTTGCTTTCCATTCCTGCCATAGCCAAAATATACTTACTGCTAAATCCACTTAAAAGAGGTACTCCAATCATTGTAAATGCACCAACTGCAAATCCAATACCTGCTACTTTATTTCTTAAGGCACTTCCCTTTAATTCACAGAAATATCTTGAATTATCTGACACCCTCATAAGTCCCTCTGTGGAGACAAATAGTAATGCTTTAGCAATACTGTGAGATATTATTGTAAATGAAGCTGCTAAAAATCCTGCTGTTGTACCTAATCCAATTCCTAGGAAAATATATCCTATTTGAGCAATTGAAGAATAGGCAAGCATTCTTTTAATATTAAACTCCTTTACAGCATGAAGAGAACCAAGTATTACTGCTATAAATCCAAAGATAAATAATATATTATTAACCTTTAGCCCTTCAACTATCTCAAGACCTAGTACACGATAAAATATCTTTATAAGAAGAATTATATATCCCTTTAATACTAGCCCTGATGATAATGCATTTGAAATATTCATAGCACTATTGTAGGCATTTGGTAGCCATGAGTGGAAAGGAACTAAGGCACTTTTCATAGCTATACCAACAGCTAGTAACCCTACTATTATAGTAATAGGTAGTGTATAGCTTCCTGATTCCATTAACACACTTAAGCTTTCTTGAACATTTGGCATTAATAAATGTCCTGTTAAATCATAAATTAATATAATAGATACTAGGAATAGTCCTGAACCAAGTAAGCTCATTATTAAATACTTAATAGTAGCTGCTACTGTCTTTCCTGACTCCCTTGCCATAACTAATCCACATGCACAAAGAGTATTTATTTCTATAAATACATAGGCTGTGAAAAGGTCATTTGTATAAATAAGTGCATAAAGACTTGATAACATTAGATTAAGTAATAAATAAAATAAATTTATCTTACCTGTTTGTACCCTTTGAAATACAGTCTTTTTTTCTCCAATCACTACTAAAAGCATTACTACAGTTATTGTAGTTGCCATTATAGCTTCTAGGGGACCAAATCTTATTTCATTTCCCCATGGTGCTGGGAAATGTCCCATCATAAAGGTAATTGCCTCTGGATTAATTGTCATATATACAAGTAGTGTACTACTTAAAACTAGGCATGTTGATACCACAATTATATTTAATATGTAAGCTTTTTTTCCTTTTAATACACTTGATATTATTCCTCCAACCATTGTAAGTATGATGCAGAAGAATGGGAAGTTTGCAACAAATGGCATGCTTAGTTCACCTCCTTACTAGCCTTTATGAGAATCTCATCTAGGTCTAAGGTGTGATAATGCTTGTATAATTTTTGTATTAAAGCTAATGAAACTGCTGTAATAGATACTGATACAACAATACCTGTTAAAACAAGTCCACTTGGTATTGGGTTTATATATTTTTCAACATTTGTAGCTCCATCAACAATAATTGGTGCTATACGGCTATCTATATATCCCTTTGCTGCTAAAAATAAATAAACAGCTCCATCCATTATATTTAACCCTATAACTTTTTTTATTAAATTTTTCTGTAAAAACAAATTGGTAAAACCTATACCAAAAAGAATCATTGCAACTGTTTCGTAGTAGTTGTTAAGTAAATTTGGACCCATTATACTTCCCCCTTTGTAAATAATGAATAAAAACTATACATAGTACAAGTAACAACAAGTCCTACACATATATTTAAAGGTAGTATTAATCCTGCTGATATAATATCTCCTGGAGTCCCTAGTGGTATACCTGAAGCTATATGATTTGCTCCTGTATAAAATGAGTAGCTTTTTGCAATTGCATAGAAGCCTAGTGATGCGAAGGTTACTCTTTTTACAACTTTTTCTGTTAAAACATTTTTAACTGTTTTATATCCATAGGCTGATGAGTACAGAATTAAACTTGCACCCATAATTGCCCCACCTGCAAATCCTCCTCCTGGAGAAATATGTCCATTTAATACAATATAAATTCCAAATACAAGTAGGAATGGTATTATATATTTTGCAACATTTTTTACAATAAGGTCTCTTTTTATATCCTTATACTCCCTACAATCTCCTTTTATACTGCACTCTTTTTTGTTTTCTTTCATAAGGAACATTACACAAGTAGCTGCAATTAATAAAACAGCACTTTCTCCAAAGGTATCAAAGGCACGATAATCAAGTATCATTCCAGCAACAATATTAACTGCTCCTGTTTCTTCAAGTCCATTTTCTATATAACGCTGACTTACTTCATTATTAACAGGGTTGTTTGGGTTTCCAAACTCAGGTAAAAAGGAAACTGTAATAAGAAGCACAGCTATAACCATTATACAAATAGCAATACTTGCTCCATTATATATTCCATTAAAGAATTTTTTAGCCTCAGCATCATGCCAAGCTTCATAACGTTCCTTTATACTTTTTTCCTTATATGTAGAAGGTTTACGCTGATCCTTCTTTTTACGTTTTGTAGTTATGGTAAAATCACCATCTACGAATTTATGTAAGTAATCGAAAAAACTATTATTCTTCACTGTCCTTCTCCTCTCCTACATCCTTTAGCTTTTTTACATTTTGTAGGGTAACAAAAAACAATGTACTTGTAATTCCAGCACCAACTGCTGCTTCAGTAATTGCAAGGTCTGGAGAACGTAAAAGTAGCCATAATACACTTACAATTAAGCTGTAAGACATAAATATAACTACACTTGAAAGTAGATTTTTAGTTAGTGACACTGCTATTGCACAAACTAATAAAAATGTTAGCAAAATTGTCTCAAATATCATCATGATGTACTACCTCACATTCATTTATAATATCATCGTTTGATATAACCTCTGTTTTAGCTAAAAAGTGTGATGCAACAGGGTTTGCAAACCACATAAATAAAATCATTAAAACAAGCTTTAGACTTGTCATATTAAATCCACTTAATATAATTAATCCTACTATAATAAACATGGCTCCTAGAGTATCTGAAATAGAACTTACTTGCATTCTATTTAATATGAAACTAAATCTATAGTTTCCAACTGAAGAAATAATCAAAACTATTAATCCAGCAATTAGAAATAATCCAGCTAATATTAATTTAATCATTATTCTCCCTCTTTTCTTTTAGGTTTTTAAAATCATGACTTCTATCTTTTTTATGACTTCTAAGATAAGCCTTACATACTATAACAACAGTTACAAAGCTAAGCATTGCATATATTAAGGCTATATCAACTATGTAGCTTTCCTTTTGCACAACTGCTAATATACAAATCATAAGTACTACTATTGTACTAATATTATTTACTCCAAGTATTCTATCAAAGAAGCTTGGACCAATTACTGTTCTAAAAAGATATACAAAGGTTAGTATTGCCATAAAGCATAAAGTAAAATATATAAGAATATTATAAAGTGTTTCTCCCATTATAGATTCTCCTCCATTTCCTTTAATAATTTAATAAATACTAGGTTTTCTATATCTTCTGCTAGAGTATAATCTAAAGCATGGATACAAAATACATCCTCTTCAACATTTAAGGTAATAGTTCCTGGTGTTAAAGTAATTGAATTTGCCAAAATAGTTTTTAAGAATTCGTTTTTTAATGGAACTTTAAAAAATACTATTTGTGGCTGTATGTTTATATTTTTTGCAAATACAAACTTTAGTACTAAAAAGCTACTCTTTATCATTTCATAGAAAAGTACAAAAATATACTTAATGGCTTTTAGTCCATTTTTAAGCATATTTACATCTCCTCTTGGGCTGTACTCTAAAAATTTACACATAAAGTAGTAGACAACTCCACTTATTGCTAATCCTAAAACTACAATTTCCTGAGTTACTCTTCCATTTAAAGCAAGCCATAGTAAAAATAATAAAATAAACATACCTTCTTCTCCCCTCTCTTCCTTGGTGGTTATAATTTCACATAAAAAAATCCCTATAGTATAGACTAGTCTACATATAAGGACTTATAAAGTTCTATGTAAATCATATATAAAATATTTATTAACTTTTAGTGCGAATATTGTTTAAAAATTTTCTTATACTAATAAAAGTTTACAAAATTCACATTTAGATAACATTTTACTACTTTATATACCCTTTTACAAGGGTAATTTTTATGGAATATTCTTTGGTGGTGGTTTTTTAGTTTTTAGGGGATAGGGGGATTGTAGTAATTAGATAAAAGTGGCAATATAATTTTTAACTTATACTGCCACTTTTGTGTCTTAGTTTACTTTTCTATTTTTAAACTTTTTATTTATAAAGTATTCTTCTGTGAGTAGATCCTCTCTCACTGAATTAGTAAATTTTATATGATTTTTAAAGGATTCTTTTTTATCTTTGTTACATAAATTTCATAATAAAACAGGATATATTATAGAAAATATACCCTGTCTTTATTAATCAAATCTATCAATTTTAATTATTCTTTCTTGATTATTTGTTCTAACCTTTAAGGTTAAATTCCACTGATTATCCTTTGAAAATCCTATTCCACATGCACTAGCATTATCTAAATTCTCTATTTTTGTATTTGCAGTATACGCCTCTAATGTTTTTCTAACCTCATATAATTCTGGTTGCAGCATTTCATTAAAGAATCCTCTTCCTCTGCCTTCTGTTTTGTCCTTGCATCCTTCTAATAAGAAAAATATATGATTTCCTGACTTAGTGTATGGATTATCTCCCCAAAGATTTGGAGAATTTGTTATTCCCTTAACTTTTACAAAATCCCCACTTATATTCCACTCCTCAGTTGTACTCTTTGACTGACTATCTATTTTAATATTTATATTACCTTCTCCCATATAATCAAACTCAAAGGCAATTGCTTGTTTGTGATCTCTAAGTCCATCATGCTTATAAGTATATATTTTACCATTAACCTCTAACTCAACCTTAAAAGCTGTTTTTTCTGCCACTCTTTCACAGTAATTATGAATATAAAATTGATAGTGTCCTCTTGGTGCATTGTTGGCAAATCTAATATTTTCTACAGGATGTAGTTCATGTCCTCTCCCTGCATTCATATCAATATCTAACCACCCACCACAGGCACTTCTTTTATCTCCAAAATAAATATGCTTCCCTAGAATTTTTATTAAATACCCACTCTGAGTAATACTCATCTTCTTCACTACTTGATTCAAAAAAACTAGCATTTTGGTATGACATAACAACATCATAGAGCTTATTTTCAACATTAAACTTATCCCTTAATTCATTGGTCAACAAATCATAAGGATACTTTTGATGCCTGATGCCTGATGCCTTTCATCAATTCTGATCTCACTATCCCTATAAATTCAATATAAGATATATCCTTCTGAAATTGTAATCTTACCGCTAAAGTACTAATAAACATACCTAGGGTATTACGTTCTACTTTATTACTTCTATTAAGAATTACAGTTCCTAAACTAACATCATTTTTATTAGTATAGTTAGATAATACTAATACTACATTTGCAAATAAAAAGTTAAATATAGAAAAGTTATGTCTCTCACAAAAACTTGTAATCTTATCATAAAATTCTTTATTAATAAAGTGTGTTAGTCTGTCTGCACTTATATCAAGTATCTCTTCTCTCTTTTT
>JBOFVP010000123.1:0-3465 GCA_051653165.1 Clostridium sp. | reverse complement strand
TAATCTTGGTAATTACGGATTAGTATAGGTGAATTTTGAGAGAATACTAATCTTATAGGGTGCGTTGTACCCGAATTTAAGCCCTTGGAGAACTACACCAAACTAGAGTAGCCTTTAGGTGAAATAGAGTTCTATGAATGGGGAATTAAAGTGAAATTTATATGTTTCTAACTTTTTATAAGTTTTATGCAACGGGCCTGAAAAACTGATTGAAGCAATTAAATCACAAAGCTATGAAGAGGGATTGAAAACTGGGAAGAGTGAAAAAAATGCTACTATATTAATAGCTGTAGCAGCTGGGGTTGCAATTTCTCAAATGCCAAAGGCGGTTAAATTTTTTAAGAATAAAATTAGGAAGTCAAAGGAAGAGGAATGTAAAGTTATAGAAAAGGAACTAATTGAGGAGATAAATAAGGCTGAAGAGGCTGAGAAGGAAATAACCTTATAGAGGATTAAGTTATTTCCTTCTCAGAATTAGGTTAATATTATATATAAGAAAAGTTTAGTGAGTTAACACTAAGCTTTTCTTGCAATGTTTTTAGTTTTAGGGCTATTGGATTTAAACAAATATGTGATGGTAATCTTTAGTGGATGGAGCATCTTTTTTTTTGATTTTAATTTCAATATAAAGAATAACAAAAAGTGTACGAAAAATATTCTGTAAAGGGTAACATTAGAGGGGAGAAAAATCATGAAAAAAAATATTTTACAAAAACTAATAGCTAATATTAAAAACAAAGATAAAAAAACAATAAGTAAATTAATGGTAGTAATAGGTGTTAGCTTGATTCTAATACTTTGTGCAGGAATAGTTGTTACTAATGTTGTTTCTGATGGAGGGGCTGATGACTCTTTAGAAGAAGTTGTTAAGGATGATGTTGAAACTCCAAAGGATGAGCCAGTTGAGGAGGAAACACCACCAACAACTGAGGAAACAAAGCCACCAGTTGAGGAGGAGAAAAAACCAGAGGTTGAAGCTCCTAAGCCAACTGAGGGTGCAAGTGAAAAGCCTGAGAAACCAACACCTAAACCAGAGGTTAAACCACCAGTTGAGCCTACTAAACCACCAGTAAAGCCAGAACCTGAAAAGCCAAAGCCAGAAACACCTAAACCTGAGCCAGAAAAACCAACGCCTCCACCTGTGCAAACTGGATTAACTCCTAGTGAGATTGAGCCGAAGCTTCCAGGACTTGGCTTGGTTTATAGTGAAGAGGATAGTGGAAATGGAATATCTGTGTACATAGCTAAAAATATTAGGGTTGCAATTAATAAAAATAATAGGCTTACTGTGACTGGTTATAAGCTTGATGAAACTAATAAAAATATTGCTAAGCAGATTTTAGGGTGGTCTTTACCTACTGCATGTAATGAGATTTTAGGAATAATTTCTGGTCCTTTTACAAATCAAACAATTAATAGGGATGGAAAGAGTGTTAAGTTAAGATTTGATGCTCCTCATTATTATTCTGTTGAGGTAAGTTATTAGTAAATAATATAGAGGGTAGTAAACAATGGTTTACTACCCTCTATATTATTTTAGTTCTTCTATCTTACAACTATGTTCTTTTTTATCAAAATCATAACAGATAGCTACTGCTAAAACTTTAGTATATTTATCATAATTTGATGTGAATTTTTGAACATATTCTTTTTCTTTAATTTGTTGAATAGCTTTTTCAGGTGTTACATTTTTCTTTAATTCAACTATAATAGCTGTATCACCTTTTCTTTTAGGATGGAAGGTAAAGTCAGCATATCCCTTGCCAGTCTTTTCCTCACGTTCAATTCTGTAAAGTTCTCTAGCACTTAAGTATGCTAGAGTAATTACACAAGCTAATGAGTTTTCATCGTTATATTGAAGTATTGGTATTTCTGAATTATGAATATCGTGTATTAGTTTGACTACTACATCTTCGTCTTTATTTAATGTAGCCTTTAATAATTTTCTTGAATTATTAATTATATCTGCCACTTCTCCAAACTCATTATCAGTTAGTGCTTTTTCAAATTCCTTCATCAATTCTTGGTTTGGAATTTTTAAGTACCCATTATGGTAGGATAAAAAACCAAGTACAATCATTGCAGAGTATATTTCCTTTTTAGTTTTTGGAGCCTTTTGACCTGCTCTAAACTCTTCATCTATATAAATATCAATTTCTTTACCTGATACCATTTCTATAACATCTTCACGAATTTCTAAAGTGTTGTATTTAAGATATTCTGTTACTTCATCCATAGCACCTGTATTTGTCCAATAACTTTCACAGTAACTATTTTGTAGGGCTTTAACCACTGACCTTGGGTTATAAATTTGAATACCCTTAGCGGTTAAATAACCATTGTACCATCTCTCTAGCTCTTCAAAGCCAAGTTCTCCATTTTTTTCACAAAGTTTTATAACTTCTTTTTCGGTAAAGCCAAAGTACTCACCAAATATTCTATCCTTTAAAAAAGTAAACTCGTCAAACATATTAAGTGCAGAGCCGCTTGAATATCTCTTTATTGGTAGTACACCTGTCATATACGCTAATGAAACATATGGTTGATCCTTTAATAATTGTCTTAAAAACTCAAGATAATCATTTTGGTTTTCTTCAAACAAGTTATTAGTAAATATATAATCCCATTCATCTAATATGAATATAAATTTATCCTTAGTATCCATTAACATTGATTTTACGTTAAAATAATTATTAGGGTTAATATGGGGATATAGCTCTACAATATCTCTAATTAAGTTTTCCCTTATCATCTTTATATAATCATCATAGGTTTTACCTATTTCTGAAAGCTCATTAAAGGATATAGTTATTACATTATGACAATTTAAATTTGTGCTATAACTTTCACAATTACTAATCTTAAGTTTATCAAATATATGATTTGAATCTACAGCTTTTGAATAATAAGCAGCAAGCATATCGGCTACTGATGATTTTCCAAACCTTCTAGGTCTTGTTATACATATATAACAATCTGTTGTATCTATAACTTCATTTGTTTTTTCTATTATTAAGCTTTTATCTACAAAGTACTTTGTATTCAATAATTTCTTATAATTATTCAATGGCTTATCTGAATTCAAATATATTGACATAGGTACCTCCCACATTATTCTATATTTTTTATTATAACCTAAATAGGTATATTTTAAAATCAGTTTAACTAGTAAGAGAAATAATTTTAGATGAGGTTATTATAGAAGTTTTTTAAGGAATATAAGTACTAATAAGGATGCTGAACTAAAATAGTGCACAGCTTTTCTTTAATTCTACTTTAAAAAATGCTCCTCCATTGTTTCTATTTCCACAACTAATATTTCCCCCTAAAGCCTCAATAATTCCCTTAGAAATTGTTAAGCCCAAACCATTTCCACCACTCTTACCTTTATAAAACCTATCAAAAATTTTATCAACCTCATCCTTATCTAAACCAACCCCATCATCCATAACCTCAATTATAAAG
>JBOFVP010000122.1:0-11720 GCA_051653165.1 Clostridium sp. | reverse complement strand
AGAACCCCAATTTTCATACTACCAACCTCTATTAGCATATTGAGTAGCAACTTCACTTGAATTAATCCCACTCATAGCTCCACCTAAATCTTCAGAAACCTCTGCTAATTTTGCAGGATCATTATAATAAGTTGTAGCTAAAACAATAGCTTTTGCTCTTTTTTCAGGATTATCAGATTTGAAAATTCCAGAACCAACAAAAACTCCATCGCTTCCTAATTGCATCATTAAAGCAGCATCAGCAGGAGTAGCAATTCCTCCAGCAGCAAAATTAACTACAGGTAGTTTACCTTCTTTCCACACATATTTAATAAGATCAAAAGGTGCATTGAATTCTTTAGCTAAAGTCATCAATTCTTCTTCAGGAGCCCCTTGAACTTTTCTTATATCATCAACCATAGTTCTCATATGAGTTACAGCTTGGACAACATCTCCAGTACCAGCTTCTCCTTTAGTTCTAATCATAGAAGCACCTTCGCCTATTCTTCTTAATGCTTCACCTAAATCAGTAGCACCACAAACGAAAGGAACTTCAAAAGAATTCTTATTAATATGATATTTATTATCTGCTGGTGTTAAAACTTCACTTTCATCTATAAAATCAATTTTTAATGACTCAAGAATTTGAGCCTCAACAAAATGTCCTATTCTAACCTTTGCCATTACAGGAATGGAAACTGCAGCTTGAATTTCCTTAATCATTTGAGGATCAGACATTCTAGCAACTCCTCCTTCTTTTCTAATATCAGAAGGAACTCTTTCTAATGCCATTACTGCACAAGCACCAGCTTTTTCTGCAATAATTGCCTCCTCAGCAGTAGTAACATCCATTATTACTCCACCTTTTAACATTTGAGCTAAATTTTTATTAAGTGTGTTTCTCATATTTTAATACCTCCATTTTACATTTTATAGAAAATATACAACAAATAGGATTAGTATGCAAGTGTATCGAAACAAAAAAGAAAGATATTTTCATTAATAAATTTAAGTACCAATGAATACATATAGTAAGAGAACTTATTAGGAGGAAGAATCATGGTTGAAAAAAAGCATAATAAGAAGGTAGGAACAGGTTCTAAGAGTACAGATAATAAAGAAAAAAAGAATAATAATGAAGAGAACAAAATAAATAAAAATGTACTTACAGAATTTAATACTTATTTATTTCATGAAGGTAAAAATTATGAGGCTTATAACATATTTGGAGCACACTTTGTAAAAGAAAAAAATAAATATGGCGTGAGATTTACAACATGGGCACCAAAAGCTAAATCTATAACAGTAGTTGGAGATTTTTCAGATTTCCAAATAAGAAATGAATATAGAATGAAAAAATTTAATAATGAAGGTATCTGGACATTATTTATTGAAGGTATCAAACATGGAGAGAAATATAAATTTGCTATCGAAGGTGCAGATGGGCAAATAAAATATAAAGCAGATCCATATGGAATTTACTCAGAATTAAGACCAAATACTGCATCAATAGCCTATAAGGAAAAAAAACATTTTTGGAAGGATTTTAAATGGTTAAGAAAAAGGAAAAAAACAAACATATATGAGAGTCCTGTAAATATTTACGAAGTACATTTAGGTTCGTGGAGGACTAATGAGGGTGAATTTTTAACATATGGAGAATTAAGTAGAGTATTACCTAAGTATGTAAAGGAGATGGGATATACACATGTGGAAATTCTTCCTTTAGTTGAACACCCATTAGATGCATCATGGGGATACCAAGGTATAGGATATTATTCATTAACAAGTAGGTATGGATCAATAGAAGAATTTAAGTTACTTATTGAAGAGTTTCATAAAAATGAAATTGGAGTCATTTTAGATTGGGTGCCAGGACATTTTTGTAAAGATGCTCATGGATTATATAGATTTGATGGTTCACCTACTTATGAGTATGAAGAAGAATGGAAGGCTGATAATAAAGGGTGGGGAACATATAACTTTGATTTAGGTAGAACAGAGGTGAAGAGTTTCTTAATATCAAATGCACTTTATTGGCTTAGAGAATTTCATATTGATGGACTAAGAGTTGATGCAGTATCTAATATGTTGTATTTAGATTATTGTAGGGAACAAGGAAGTTGGATACCTAATAAGTATGGCGGCAATGGGAATTTAGAAGGTATACAATTTATAAAGGATTTAAATACAGCAGTCTTTGAAGAATTTCCAACAGCATTGATGGTTGCAGAAGAATCTACATCTTGGCCAAATGTATGTAAAGCCATAGAAGATGGAGGTTTAGGATTTAACTTTAAATGGAATATGGGATGGATGAATGACACATTAGAATATGTTGAGATGGATCCTATATATAGAAAATATCATCATAATAATATGACATTTTCTATGATGTACAATTACTCAGAGAATTTTGTATTACCAATATCACATGATGAAGTTGTGCATGGAAAAAAATCCTTACTAGACAAAATGTGTGGAGATTATTGGAATAAATTTGCTGGATTAAGAGCATTTGCTGGGTACATGTTTGGACATCCTGGTAAGAAACTAACCTTTATGGGGAGTGAGTTTGGTCAATTTATCGAATGGAGAGAGTATGAAGAGCTTGAGTGGAAGTTGATTGGAAGTTTCCCTATTCATAAGGATACACAAACGTTTTTTAAGGATTTAAATCATTTTTATAAGAATAACAAAGCCTTATGGCAAAGAGATTATAGTTATGATGGATTTCAGTGGATAGATGCAGATAACAGAGATCAAAGCATATTTGTTTTTATGAGAAAAGCAAAGAGTGAAGAAGATACTTTAATATTCATTTGTAACTTCACTCCAGTAGTATATTACGATTATAAAATAGGAGTACCGTATTTAAAGGATTATGAGGAAGCTTTTAATACAGATAATTTAAAGTATGGTGGATCGGATCAAGTTATTAAAGATGTATTAGTTCCAGAAAGTAGTCCATATCATAATCAACCATATAGTTTAAATATAAAAGTGCCACCAATGGCGACATTAGTTTTAAAATTGAGAAAAGAAGAAGGGGAGGACGAGAAAAAATGAGAGTATTAATTGTAGGATCAGAAGCACATCCATTTATAAAAACAGGAGGTCTTGGAGATGTTTTAGGATCATTACCAAAGGCATTGAATAAAAAAGGGGTAGAGGTTAGAGTTGTAATACCTAAATATAAAAATATAAAACCTGAGATGAAATCAAAACTAAAGTTTAAGAAATGCTTCAGAGTTCAAGTAGGATGGAGAAATCAATACTGTGGAATATTTGAATATGAAGAAAACGGAGTTATATACAATTTAATAGATAATGAGTACTACTTTAATAGAGATGGACTTTATGGATATTATGATGATGGAGAAAGATTTGCTTTTTTTGATAGAGCAGTTTTAGAGATGGTAAGACAGTTAGATTGGAAGCCTGATGTTATTCATTGTAATGATTGGCACACAGGTATGATTCCAGTATTACTTAAGTTGGAATATGGACATCAACACTTTTACAGGGAAGTTAAGTCAGTATTTTCAATGCATAATATGTTATTCCAAGGAGTATTTGATAAAAATGTTCTGCCTGAACTATTTGGATATAACATGGATCCATTTAATAATGGAAGCTTAGAGTTTTATGGTGGAGTTAGCTTTATGAAGGGTGGAATAGTATATTCAGACAAGATATCAACAGTAAGCTACACTTATGCCAATGAAATTAAAACACCACAATATGGGGAAAAACTTGATGGTTTATTTATTGAAAGAGGATATGCTATTAGAGGCATTTTAAATGGTATAGACTATGAAGAATTTAACCCAATTGATGATGTATATATTTATAAAAATTTTACAAATGATGTAATAGAAAGCAAAAAAGAGAATAAAATAAATTTACAAAGAGAATTAGGTCTTCATATTGATGAAAATATACCAATGATAGGTATTGTATCGAGATTAACTAATCAAAAGGGATTAGATCTTATTGTAAATATTGCTGATAGATTATTACAAAGCAATGTTCAATTAGTAGTAGTGGGAACTGGTGACCATTATTATGAGGAACACTTTAGAGGATTAGAATATAGATATAAAGATAGAGTTTCAAGTAATATAAAGTTTGATAATGAATTAGCGCATAAAGTATATGCTTCAAGTGATATGTTTTTAATGCCTTCATTATTTGAACCTTGTGGGCTTGGACAATTGATTGCATTAAGATATGGTTCAGTACCAATTGTTAGAGAAACAGGAGGATTAAAAGACACAATTTGCCCATATAATCAATACAATGGAGTAGGGAATGGTTTTAGCTTTAGAAACTATAACGCTAATGAACTTTTACACATTGTAGAATATGCCTTGAATATATATAAAGACAAAGAAAGATGGGAGTCAATAGTAACTCAAGCTATAAACTCAAATAATAGTTGGGACAAGTCTGCTAATGAGTACAAAGATTTATATCAAGAATTGATAGGAATTTAAATCGTAACAATAATTGTAGGAGGGGATTTAATGCTAACCATCAATAAAGATTCTTTCAAAAAGGCATACGAGGAGAAATTCATAGAAATGCATGGTGATGAGCTTCAAGATGGTACTAACTTTAAGAAGTACGAGGCACTAGGAAGCTTAGTAAGGGATTATGTAGTAAGAAGTTGGATGAAAACCAATAAAAATTATAATAAGACATCAGAAAAACAGGTGTACTATTTTTCAATGGAATTCTTATTAGGAAGGTTACTAGGAGATGCATTATTAAATTTAGGCATAAGAGATGTTTGTAAAGAAGCTTTAGCTGAGTTAGGTATTAACCTAGAAGAATTAGAAAATCTTGAACAAGATCAAGGTTTAGGAAACGGAGGATTAGGAAGATTAGCAGCATGCTTTTTAGATTCAATGGCATCATTGAGTATTGCAGGTCATGGTTGTGGAATTAGATATAAATACGGGTTCTTTGAACAAAAAATTATAGATGGAGTACAGGTTGAGTTTTCTGATACATGGCTAAAGGATGGTAATGTGTGGGAAATAAGAAAACCAGATAAGGCTGAAATTGTTAAGTTCTGGGGAGATATTAAGGTTGAGAATGTAAAAGGTAAACTATCTTTTGTACATGTTAACTATGAACCAGTATTAGCAATACCATATGATACTCCAATCGTAGGATATAAGAATGAAGTTGTAAATACTTTGAGATTGTGGAGTGCCGAGACTGTTAATAACGAGTTTGATTTTTCATCTTTTAATAGGGGAGATTTCTTAAAAGCTATTGAATACAAAAATTCAGTTGAAGCTATTTCACAAGTTCTTTATCCAGAAGATTCCTTCTATGAGGGGAAAATATTAAGACTTAAACAACAATACTTTTTTGTATCATCTGGTATACAAAGTATAATTAGACACTATAAAAAACATGGTGGAAATATAAATGAGCTAGATGAAAAAATATCAATACACATAAATGATACTCATCCTACTTTGGCAATTCCAGAGTTAATGAGAATACTATTAGATGAAGAAGGATTACCATGGGAAGAAGCATGGAGAATAACAAAAAACACAGTATCTTATACAAATCATACAATTTTAGCAGAGGCTTTAGAAAAATGGCCAATAGATATGTTCAAGAAGCTACTACCAAGAATATATATGATAGTTGAAGAAATCAATGAAAGATATTGTAAAGAACTATGGAATAAATATCTTGGTCAATGGGATAAGATTTCAAGAATGGCTATTTTATCTAATGGACAAGTTAGAATGGCTAATCTTGCAATAGTAGGAAGTTATAGTGTTAATGGAGTTGCAAAGCTTCATACAGAGATTCTTAAAAAACAAGAAATGAGTGATTTCTATTATTTATATCCAAATAAATTTAACAATAAAACAAATGGAATTACTCATAGAAGGTGGCTATTAAAAAGCAATCCTGCATTAACTAAGTTGTTAGTTGATACAATAGGAGAGAGTTTTATAAAACACCCTACTGATCTAGAGAACTTTGAGGCTTTTGTTGATAAAAATGATATTCAGTTAAAACTTCAACAAATAAAAAGAAAAAATAAAGAAAAATTAGCAGAGACAATTTATAAAAATAAGGGAATTGTTGTTGACCCGGCATCATTATTTGATGTTCAGGTAAAAAGAATTCACGCATATAAGAGACAAACTCTTAATTGTTTAAGAATTATGGATTTATACAAACAATTATTAGAAAATCCTAATTTAGATATTGTCCCAAGAACATTTATTTTTGGAGGGAAGGCTGCACCAGGATATTATTTAGCAAAGTCAACAATTGAATTAATAAATAGTATAGCTCATAAAATTAATAATGATAATAGGGTTAAAGATAAGATAAAAGTAATTTTCTTAGATAATTATAGAGTATCTTTAGCAGAACAAATAATACCTGCAACTGATTTAAGTGAACAAATATCAACTACAACTAAAGAGGCATCAGGAACATCTAATATGAAATTTATGATGAATGGAGCTATGACAATAGCAACTTTAGATGGTGCGAATATAGAAATTAAAGATGAGGTTGGAAATGATAATATTGTAATCTTTGGATTAACAGCAAAAGAGGTATTAGACTATTACCAAAATGGAGGATACTCTTCTATTGATGTATATAATAGTAATCATAGGATTAAATCAGTTACTGATGATTTGATAAATGGAACCTATAATGGGGATTTTGAAAGATTTAGAAATATATATGAAAATTTAATAAATTACAATGATGAATTTTTTGTTTTAAAAGATTTCGAAGCTTATGTGAATGCACAAAAGACTGTTGATACCTTATTCAAAAATCAAAATGAATGGCAAAAGAAGTGTGGTATTAATATTGCTCACTCAGGAATATTCTCTTCTGACAGAACTATCCAAGAATATGCTACAGGTATATGGGGATCAGAATTGATTTATAAGAACCTATAAAGGAGGAATTTATATGGTGCAAGGATATGTTTATCATAATTCTCATTTAGAAGAGTACAGAAGGCCTTTTGGGGCAGTGGAAGATGGGACTAAAGTGACCTTGTCTATATTAGCAAATAAGGATGTAAGAGTAAATTTATATGTAATAGATTTTGAAGGTAAGGTAAGCAAGTTTCCAATGGATAGTGTTCAAGTTAATGGAAATGAAGCATTATTTCAAGGTCAGGTTGATACAGAAAATCTGGTTGGAGTGATAAATTATTACTTCTCTTTAGAAAGAGATTTTGACACAATTTACTATGGTAATAATGAAAGTAAATCAGGTGGAGAAGGTAAGCTTTATAAAAATAGTCCAATTCCCTATCAAATAACAGTATACAAAAATCAATATATACCTAGTTGGTATAAGACAGGTGTAATTTATCAAATATTTGTAGATAGATTTTACAATGGTAATGAGGATGGGAGCATAACTTGCCCGAAAAAGAATTCATTTATATATGGTAATTGGGACGATAATCCTATGTATATTAGAAATATAAATGGGGCAATTGAAAGATGGGATTTTTATGGTGGCAATTTAAGAGGTGTAATAAAAAAATTAGATTACATTAAAGAGCTAGGTGCAACAATAATATATTTTAATCCTATATTTGAAGCATCTAGTTGCCATAAATATGATACTGCTGATTATGAAAAGATAGATACTATGTTTGGTACTGATGATGACTTTAAAGAGTTGTGTGAAGAGGCTCATAAAAGGGATATTAAAATAATACTTGATGGAGTATTTAGTCATACAGGCGCTGATAGCAAATATTTTAATAAATATAACAGCTATAAAGAAGTAGGTGCATACCAATCTAAGTCATCTAAATACTATTCGTGGTTTAGATTTTGGGATTATCCAGATAAATATGAATGTTGGTGGGGAATAGACAACCAACCTAATGTTGATGAATTAAATAGTGAATATTTGAAATATATAATAACAGGTGAAAACTCAATCATAAAGAAATGGATGTCATTAGGGGTAGATGGTTGGAGGTTAGATGTAGCAGATGAATTACCAGACCAGTTTATAAAAATACTTAAAAAACAAATTAGAGAGATAAATAAGGATAGTATTTTAATAGGCGAAGTTTGGGAAGATGCTTCTAATAAAGTTAGTTATTCAGAAAAAAGAAAATATTTTTTAGGGGAAGAATTGGATTCAGTCACTAATTATCCATTAAAGGATATAATCATCAATTTAATAAATCAAAATATTACAGTGACTCAATTTGAACAAAAACTTAAAAGTTTATATGAAAATTATCCTAAGAATAATTTCTATGCATCAATGAACCTTTTAGGAAATCATGATACTGAAAGGATATTAACATTATTAGATGAAGATGAAGCAAAATTAGAACTAGCTATTTTACTTCAAATGACATTGCCAGGAGTTCCTTTGATTTACTATGGAGATGAGGTGGGACTATTAGGAGGAAAAGATCCAACTAACAGAAAAGCTTATCCATGGGGAAAAGAAAATAACTGTATATATAAAAAATATACAACCTTCTTAAAGTTAAGAAATAATGAAGAGGCATTGAAGGTAGGTGAATTTAAATTTCATTCTAGCTCTAATGAGGTATTAATTTTTGAGAGATATACAGAAAAAGAGATAATAACTGTAATTATAAATTTTTCAAATCAAGATAAAGACGCATATTTGCCATGTAGTAGTTGCGTTGGTGAGTATGTTGATTTATTAACTAATACTAATATATCCTTTAACAAAAATAGAAGAATAGTAATGATGAGTAAAAAGTTTAAAATATTTAAAAAAATAATTTAAAAATTTATTAAATCAGGTTATAAGTTTGACTTATAAATAATAAATATAAAATGTAGGCTAAGATAATGAATATCTTAGCCTTTGATATTGGCTACAAAAAATAAAAATTTGGAAAAGATTACATAAAGAAAAGTTATGTATAAAATTTCTAGTTAGGTCATATTTATTAATATATAGGTATATTTTAGATTTTTGTAGAACATATGAGAGGAGATGGTGTTTTTGGGTAAAAAAGAGATGGTAGCAATGATTTTAGCAGGTGGACAAGGTTCTAGATTAGGTGTTTTAACAAAAAACTTAGCAAAACCAGCAGTTCCATTTGGTGGAAAGTATAGAATAATAGATTTTCCACTTAGCAATTGTTCTAATTCAGGAATTTATACAGTTGGGGTATTAACACAATATAAGCCTTTAGAGCTTAACGCACATATTGGTATTGGAGATCCATGGGATTTAGATAGAAGAGATGGTGGTGTTAGAATACTTCCTCCATATCAAGAAGAAAAGGGTGGGAAATGGTATAAGGGTACAGCTAATGCGATATATCAAAACATTGAGTATATTGATAGTTATGACCCAGAGTATGTATTGATATTATCAGGTGACCATATATATAAAATGGACTATGAAATTATGTTAGATTTCCATAAACAAAAGGAAGCTGATGCAACAATAGCAGTTATAGATGTGAGTTACGAGGAAGCTAGTAGATTTGGAATAATGAATACAAGAGAAGATTTATCAATATATGAGTTTGAGGAAAAACCAAAGGAACCAAAGAGTACTAAGGCATCTATGGGAATATATATATTCAATTGGAAGGAATTAAGAAAGTACTTAGAAGAGGATGAACTAGACAAAACATCTTCTAATGATTTTGGTAAAAATATAATTCCTAAAATGCTTGATGCTGGAAAGAGATTAGTAGCTTATCCATTTAAGGGATATTGGAAGGATGTTGGAACAATAAGCAGTTTATGGGAGGCAAATATGGATTTGTTAAAGGACGATAATGAATTGAACCTATATGATGAAGAATGGAGAATTTATTCTGTTAATCCAGTTAGACCTGCACAATATATAGGGGCAAAGGCTAATGTTACAAACTCTTTAATTGTTGAGGGATGCACAGTTCATGGACAAGTTGAGAATTCGATATTATTCCAAGGTGTTTACGTTGGAAAGAATACTATAATAAAGGATTCTGTAATAATGACTAATGCAAAGATAGGGGATAATGTTGTTATAGAGAAAGCTATTGTAGGTAGTGATGTAGTAGTTCAAAAAGAGTCAGTTATTTGTGGTGAGGAAGAGATAGCTGTTGTAGGAGCTAAGGAAGAGGTTATGGCAGGTAGCATTATAAAAGCTTGCCAAGAGGCCTAACAAATAATAATAAAGAGGTGAGACGAATGAATAATTGTTTAGGAATTATAAATTTAGATGAAAATGAAACTAGAATGGGCGAGTTAGTAAGATATAGACCATTAGCATCAGTTCCGTTTGCTGCTAGATATAGAATTGTAGATTTTGTGTTATCAAACATGACTAATTCAGGGATAGAATGTATTGGTATATTTGCAAAGAATAAATCAAGATCATTAATGGATCACTTAACTAATGGTAGACCATGGGACCTTCATAGAAAGAAGGATGGTTTAAAGGTATTTAACTTTGGTGAAGAGGATCCAGCACATAATGATATACAAAGTTTTTCTGAAAATATTGGTTTTGTTAAGTATAGTAGAAAAGATTATGTGCTTATAGCTCCTTCATATATGATTTGTAATATAGATTACAATCAAGTAATAAAGGCTCATAAAAAGAGTAGAAATGATATAACAATGGTTTATAAAGAAGTTATAAATGCAGACAAGCATTATAAAGAGTGTGATGTTTTAAATATAAATGAAGATGGAAGAGTACTAAGTGTAGGAAAAAATATAGGTAAATACTCTAATGTAAAGATCAATATGGAAATGTACATTATGAGAACAGAGTTATTTATAGATATAATAAATGATTGTGTAAGAAGTGGTATGTACAGAAAGGTAAAACAATTTATTCATTCAATGTTAGATGAACTGAAGGTTGGAACTTATGAGTTCAATGGATATTTAGCATGTATAAATTCTGTGAAGTCATACTTCGATTCAAGTGCTCAATTGTTGAAGAAAGAAATAAATAATGAATTATTCAATGAGGAAAGACCAATATATACAAAACCAAAGGATGAGGCTCCAACTTTATATAAAGAGGGTAGTAGTGTAGTTAATTCTATAATAGCTAATGGATGTTATATTGAAGGTCATGTAGAGAACTGTATAATATCAAGAAGAGTATATATAGCAAAGGATGCAAAGGTTAAGGATTGTATTATAATGCAAAACTCAGTTATTGGTGATAATTCTAATTTAGAAAGTGTTATTGCAGATAAAGGAACTGAAATTAAGAAGGAAGAGCAGTATGTAGGGTCTAAACAATGGCCTGTAGTAATGAAAAAAAGGGAATATTTTTAAAAAATTAAGGATTCGCATTGCGAATCTTTTATTTTTTTGCATATACTTAACCAGGTGTATCAATAAAAGAAATAGTTAGATATATAGAGTAATATAGAGAAATACAAGGGTAAAGTTTACTAGAGATAATATTATATATAATTAGTTATAAGAATTATGTTATTATAAATCTCGTCGCTGAGGCAAACACTTCTAAAAAACAAGTTGATAAAGATCAAAAAAGTTTTTTAAAAAAGGTGTTGACACAGAGATGAACAGATGATAAGATAAGTGAGTCGCCAAGAGCGGCAAACAAATTGGTCTTTGAAAATTGAACAGAATATAGATAAACAAAACCAGCAATTCTTTTTATGAGTAAGTTTTTTGAGATTAAGATTAAACTTTTTATTGAGAGTTTGATCCTGGCTCAGGACGAAC
>JBOFVP010000121.1:0-5203 GCA_051653165.1 Clostridium sp. | reverse complement strand
ATGTTTTAGAAATTCGTGAAGATGTTATAGAGATGATTGCTGGTGAAAAGATTGATATTCATATAGATGAAGAGTTTAGAGCGGGACAAAAAGCTCCTAGAACCAAGGAAGAAATATATTCAGCAATGATAATTCTAGGATTTTTAGCTTACCATGATGGTTACTTAAAGATACCTAATCAAGAGTTAATGAAGGAATTTGAGAAGGCTTTGAGAGATGAAGCCTTTGGAGAAGTAGCAGAAATAATTGATAACTCAAAAAAATTACTAAAGGCAACATTAAATGGTGATGAAGCTATGGTTGTTGAACTAGTACATGAAATCCATAATTCAGAGATACCTATACTTCAATATAATGACGAAAATTCATTATCATCTGTAATTAGTCTTGCTTATTTAGGTGCTAGAGATTTTTATAGAGTTGAAAGAGAGGAAAAGACTGGCAAAGGGTATGCTGACTTTACTTTTCATCCTAGGAGAAAAAGTGATGCTGCACTTATAATTGAGTTAAAGAAAAATGAAACAGTAGAAAAAGCAATAGATCAAATTAAAGAGAAGGAATATGTTCAAAAGTTTAAGAAGGAATATAATAAAGTTTTAGCTGTGGCTATTTGTTATGATTTTGATAAAAAAGAGCATGCTTGTAAGATAGAAGAACTTGAATCAAGGTAAGAGGGTAGTAAAATATTTACTACCCTCTTACCTTCTGCTCGCTATAATTGCTAACAAAACTGGCATCATACTTTCTCACTTTCAAATTCTAATCTCTAAAGTCTACTTTTCTCTTTACAAGTAGCATACCATTATATACTCTTCTTCATTTTCATCAATAATTTCAAAGCCAACCTTTAAATATATTTGCATTGCATAATTCTCTTTCTGAACTGATAATGATACTTTCTTATATCCATTATCCTTTAAGAGTAATAGAATTTCTTTCATCATATTTGTACCTATTCCACATCCCCTAAACTCTTTATATAAAGATATAGCAAGTGATGGAGTTGTATCGTCAATATGTCCATAATCATTCATTATTCTAACCCAAACAGCACCTATAACTTTTCCATTAAATTCAGCAACTAAGCAGTAGTCATCTTTTTTATTTCCAAACCCATTAACATATACCTGCAACTCTGGCTGATTTATGATACTTTTTTCTGGTGCTTCCATACCTTTTGGAATAAAAATTGCTTCATATAAAAAATCATTAAGTAAATAATATTCATCTTTTCTAATTACTCTAATTACATAATTCATTTTTCCCCTCCTATAGAACCACCTCATACTATGATACATCTAGGCTACGGTTTAAACTATTATAGTCTGTATAAGTCTCAACCATGCTATAAGGTATTAAATACCACGATGAAATAGCATTATTAACATGAATCCAATTGGAATGGCCTAAGCACAAATAATTAACAATAATCCTCTCTAGTAATTACTAATTTGGCAATTCCATTAACTTCATCTATTATTTTAAATCCAACATAATTATGTATTAATATGGCAGAAGTTCTAGTAGTCTCAAAGTCATTATGAACCTCTAAAGCTTCATAATCCTCAAAAGCAACCTTCATAAGCTTTTTTAATACATCTAATGAGTAACTCATTCCTCTATATTTTGCTTCAATTACAATTCCCATATCATAGCATTTATCTTTACTATTTAAGTTAAGATTTACCTCTCCAATAAAAGAATTATCTTCTTTCCTTACAATATAAGCATAGAAGTATTTCGGCTTTTTATCCACTCTATTACAGTACCACTTTTGCCATTTATCCTGTGGAAAGTCTATACAACCTGTATCTCTATGATATCCCTCGTAAGAAACATCATATCCCTTATTATAACTCATTGTATCTGGTTGACTCATTATTTTTTGACGATATGTCAACTCTTCAAGTTTAGGTATATAAAAATATATTTTACTCTCCATTGTAGTCCACTCCTACTATCCTATGGTCTTTAAATTTTTGTTATTCCTGTAGCTATGTAATATATCTATATATCTAAGTTAAATATCTTAACTCAAATCAAATTTATTCAATAATTCTTAATTTATATAATAACATAATATGTAAAAATAATCCATATACTTTAACATGCAACTCTCTTTAATGTGAGTCTAAATCTTGTATTGAGATAATATTCCATCAAGAAAATAAAATAGGATACCGCATTAGTGGATTTTATTACCCGCTAGCGATACCCTCCTTTTACATTGATTACAAATTTGTTTCTATTTTAGTACCATCAATAAATATAGATTTACCTAATACTTCACCCATTGAATATAAAAATCTTGTTGTAAAATATATTTTTATTTTCGTACTCTCTATCTATACTATTTTAATATACTATTATTTCATCATCCATAATGTAATTTTATTCAATACACTAACTGGAATTATTCTTTAACTTATGACCATAATCCTATTTATTATACCTGGTACTATTACCCTTTTACCACCCATCAACCTAGAATATGCATATTCTACTACAGCCTCAGGTGTCATTGTTCCTATCTTAAATAATTTTGTTTTTTCTATTCCTGCCTTTTTGTTCGTATTAGTTTAATTTTGTTCAGATAATATTTCCTATAAATGCAAAGCCTGAACCTAATTCTAACAGTAATTTTATAACCTTTTTTACTAATTGCTTTTCTTCTTGAATTTTTTAATATTACTAAATAATTCCCAGACAACTTGGAATTTATCTCTCTGTCATATACTTTTCAATTTCTTGAGGTATTAACATTTTCACCATTGTATTTTGATATTCTTTATATTCCTTAACAAAAAAAACTGGTGTCATACCTTTACATGATTTATCTTTATTCTTATTCAAATATAGTTTTAAATCTTCCACACTTATAAAAATCTTATATGAAATTCTCCCCTTACTATTCTCTATTTCATAAATTCCACATGCTTTTTTAGTAGTATAATCAGCAGTTCTTAAATACAGTTTTGCAATTTCTAAAGACTTAAATGGAAAATTCCATCTTTGTACTCCTCTTTTAGGATCACTTTCTATACATATACAACGTCCACAAGTTCCACAAATATATTGTGTATGCTTTGATAAACATTCTAATGAATTTATCAATGGTGTTATTCTATTATTATGCACATAACATTCTTCACACATATTTTCTCGCTTTCAAATTCTAATCTCTAAAGTCTACTTATCCCTTTACAAGTAGCATACCATTATATATATCTCAGTAATATAAGTCTCAATCATGCTATAAGGTATTAAATACCACGACACGTGTCGTAGTATTTAATACCATTTAGTGTTATTCTAACTCTATTCTTTATTACAAAGTAATTTTTCTCATACTAAAAACCACATAATAGTTGATTTATGCGCAAGTTAGTTCTACTGTCAATGTTCTAAATAATAAAGTAATTTTCAAACTTATTCACAATCTCAACAATCTTCTTTCCATTGCTAATTGCAATAGATATTACTGTCTTTATCTCTATTTCTCTATCATAATAGTCATGAGTAACTCTATTTCTTATTCTAACCATATTTTGCAATAACTTAATCTCATCTTCATCTAATAACTCACTAGCTGCTGCTATGATTATGTATCCTTTCTCTGGATTTATTGCAATATTTTTTTCTATTGCGTAGTCCTCACACATGCATAAAAAAAACTCTGTTAAATCACTAAATGTTTTAATTACAGAATTTAGGTATATAGTCTTCATATCTACATCTTCTTCATTAGCGAACAAATTCAAAGACAATCTCATACTTTTTAATGATTCATATGCTGCTGTAATTTTTTTTGGGAATTCATTCCTTTTATATCTTACCATATATTATTCACCTCACTTTTTAGTAATTTTAATCGACTCATTTCATAATAATTTCTTTGCCCAGCAACACTTTTTTCTATATATACGCATTTCTTTTTTATATACTTCTCATCTAAACTACTATATATAGTTTTCCCACAAATTATATTTCTTGTTAATTTATTATCTAGATCATATTCTACTATTGTAATATTCACTATGTTATATTTATATTGCTCCTTAAAATATTCCACTAACTTATCTTCTAATGAATAATCTAAGTTACTTAATGAATTTACAATTACTCCAATATCAATATCGCTTATACCATCTATCCATTCTTCAGTTCCATAACTACCAAACTGACTTATATACATAACATTAGAATCAACAATCCCATTAAATTTCATAAACTCCACCTCATGCTAAGAATCACCTGATATACTAATTCTATCATAATATTAGTATAATAATCTATCCTGTTACCCAAACATTATAAAGCTAAAATTCTATTATAATCTCCACCTATAGCACAACTAATCAATTTACATCTTCCTTTTAACTACCACCTAGTACATTCTTAAACCTTTAAAGTTCATTTATTTTTTCCATTTCAATATATTTATTTCCTTCAAAAGTAAACTTAACAATCCAAGGCATACAAAGTCTTATTTGATTAAACTCATTATAACCAAAGTTAGATTCATAATAATTAATAATAGTACTTAACGCTGTACCATGTGTTCCAATAACTATATTTTTCCCAGAAAATCTCTTTAATACAACTTCTAATGCACTTATATTTCTCTGTTGCACCTCATTTAAACATTCACCATCTGATAGCTTATAATTAAAATCATCCCACTGTTTTCTAGAAAACTCCTCAAAGTCCTCTATCCAACAACTATCAATTTTTCTTTCCCTAAAGTCATCAATTACTTCAATCTCCAACTTATTTTTATCTACAAATGACCTTATAGTATCTATGGCTCTTTTATAAGGACTTGAAAAAGCTACTTCTATATTTTTACTATCTAAATATGAATTAACCTTTAAAACATCCTTCTTTCCTTTATCTGTTAAGGGTCTACTAAAATCATCATGAACTGAGTAATCTGGTTCTGCATGTCTTACAAAATATATATTAGTTATCATATATCCACTCCCTTTATTATATCTATTATTCTCTCAAGTATATTAATAGAATTCAATGCAGCAGACACACAATTAACTTCAAAAGTTTCTATCCCACTATCAGTTTCTGTATCTGTAATTGACCTTATTGCAAGAAAAGGAATACTATTTGCATAACATACATGAGCTATACTTGCAGTTTCCATATCCACACAAAGAGGGTTATATTTTTCTATTATCTCTCTTCTACC
>JBOFVP010000120.1:0-1381 GCA_051653165.1 Clostridium sp. | reverse complement strand
TCCTCCCTCTTAGATATAAAATGCTTTACTGCTTCAGCCTCTGCCCTTTTAGTAGCAGATAACTCAGCCATCTCAATAAGCCAGGCATCCTGAAGCTGCTCATAAGCCTCTTTTCCCTGCACAGTATTTAATGAATCCGAATACCAGCTCTGTCCTAACAAGCTAACAAGATGACTTTTACCTATACCCTGTTTACCTACCAAAACCATCATATAATCAAACTTAATCCCGGGAACAAAAACACGTGCAACTGCAGCAACAATGGACTTTCTTGTAACAGCCCTAGTATATTCACTATCCTCAGCCCCCAAATAATCTACTAATAAAGTATCTATTCTTGAAACACCATCCCACTCTAAAACTTCTAAATACTCTCTAATTGGATGATATTTATTCCTTTCCTCAACTATTAAAAGAGCATCATTAATCTTAGTTGGAGTTGTTATCTCATATACTTTTTCAATATAATGCCTTAAAGCTGCATCATCACTATCCTTCCATGGATCACCCTCCATTTTATTTTGAAGCTTATGCCAAGGAATTGTTTCCCTAATCATTGTTCTATGTGAAAACTCATTAAGAGCAATTTTGTCCTTTAAATAAGGGTCATTCTCTAATATAATAACTATATTTCCAATAGTCATCTTATACCCACCCTTTTTGTCCACCTCAAGATTCTTTAACCACTCAGTATCTATTACCTCACTAACCTCTTCTACATTAAAATCCTCTTTAGCAGCACTTATTCTCTCTTCACCTAAAGTAACCTTAACCCCTTCATCACCTCTAGCTAACTCAATCATTTTCAAATAAGATGGTAGCTTAGTTGTTGGAGTATTAAACCCAACCTCTTCATCCAAATCTCCAAATTTATGAATCCTTACTAAATCAAACGAATTACAAAGTTTTCCACCTGCTGGATCAGTGCTGTGATGAGAAAAAGCAAAATCTCCATTTTGATATAATATAAGTCCTCCTGAAGTTGATCCATTAACAAAGGTGTACCTATTATCCTCAACACAAGGTACATATACATCACTTAAATATTTTTCAATTACATCTGGAAGGGAATATGTCCTACAAAACATCCCAATAACTCCATTCTTATCTCTTGGATTTCCTTGTCTATCTGCAAGCTTTTCCCTTATATTTTTACACCTAGATGACTCTGGCCAAGAACTAGTATCCCTCCAATCATAATACCTACTAAGAACTTCATCAGGATTAAGCCAAGATCCATCTTGATAGTTAAATTCAAACTTTCCATCACTACTAGTTGATGGCCAATACATTAATCTTGATGGTTCATAAGTTGTATCATCAAAGAAATCTATTCCAATATCTGCTGCTACCCTTCTTGAAATTGCAGTGTACTCTTCTG
>JBOFVP010000119.1:0-1259 GCA_051653165.1 Clostridium sp. | reverse complement strand
TTCTTATATAAAGATTGTGTTCTTCCCCTAGTTTCTCTAGATACTCATCATACAAATTATCATAATCTATTTTAGATATTTTCTTTAACCCAACAACTGGATCAAGTGAACTTTCTTTTACTATTTTCTTTTTTTCTAGCTCTTGAATAGTATTTTCTAGTTGATTTTTTTCATGTTCTTGTAGTTCTTTCTCTCCCAGTGTTGCCTTTTTCCTTTTTACTGGTTGTATCTCTATGATGTCAGATTTTTTCTCTTTTCTATTTTTCCATGTAAATTTTAAAGAATCAACCTTTACACCTTTTTTTATTTTTTCTATTTCCAACCCTTGAAACAAAGGTTTTAATTGTTCTAATATTGGTAGTAAAACTCTTTTATCTATATTAATCATTTGATAACTTTTAGGAATATCTAACAAAACTTTAAAATCATCCAATTTTATTTGATACCAACTTTCTTTATTTATTGTATCGAACTGCTTTAAAATCTTAAACATATTTTTAGCATAAGAACTTTTTAAACTCACAAATTCAATTAAGTCAAACTTAGTGAATTTTCCTATATCATTCAATACGAAATTATATTCTTTATGCAATTGAATAGTCATTTCTTTTCTTTCTTCATCAATTCTATACCTAGTAAATAAAACAAATTTTTCTCTAATTTTTGGAGATATTAAAATTTCAAATTTTATATCCAATAACTTTGTATATGTACTTTCAAGGTCTTTAACAAATCTTTTTAAATCATTTCTTGAATATTTAGAAAGTTCTTTTAATTCTTGAAAAGATAAAACAACCTCATTTATCCCCTCATTTTTCATCTTGTAACAAATTGAAAAAAATAAATCTAATTCTTTTTCTTTAAATTTTCCAAAACTTATTGTATTCATTTGGCTATCGTATTCTACTATTTTTTTCATAATATCCCCTTATGACAAAATGTTATTAAACTCTACTTTAAAATCAATAATATCAAATATTGATTGCATAAGTCAATATCATTTTTTATTTATGATATTTATTACTGACAAAATGTTATTGATAGACTGACAAAATGTTATTGATAGACTGACAAAATGTTATTGATAGACTGACAAAATGTTATTGATTACCCTTTTAAATCACTCTTGTAGAGAAGCTTTATAGCACCCTAATACTCTTTAATACTTATTAATACTCTTTTAATACGCGTACGCGAGAAAACTTTTTCTATTTTTAAAAACTTTTTCAAGTAGTCAATGAGTTATGTTTTAAATTAAA
>JBOFVP010000118.1:0-2592 GCA_051653165.1 Clostridium sp. | reverse complement strand
GCAGAGATGAGGTAACAGTCTTTGCGACGAGGTCAAAAGATGCCTCAAGGGGGCGTAAGTAAACCTCTATCTATACGAGATTATTGTCTCAAATAAGAGGGATTAAACAATAAAAGTAGAATAAATAACTTAAGAGATTGTTAGGAAAACAATTTAAGTTTTTGATATGATTATTGCTTAATCTGTATGAGCTTATCATACCAGGGGGTAAGTAACCCTGGAAAATTGATAGGAAGTTTAGATGATATTGGTGCAGATGAAATAAAAGTAGTTAATGAATTACTTGGAAGTGGCAAAAATGTAGAAGTGATACCAAGGTCAAAAGTACCAGGTATTAATACACCAGATTTTAAGGTTAATGGAGTAGTAACTGAATTAAAAACACTAGAGAATTATAATTTAAATACTCCTTTAAAAAAGATAAGAAAAGCATTTGATAAACAAGGGGCTGAAGTAGTAATATATGATGTTAGAAAAGCTGGTTTAAATGCTAATGATGTAGATACTATATATAGTAGGTTAACAGGAATATATGAAGGAAATGGTCCAGGTAAGATTGAATTCTGGACTAATGATGGAATTATAACAAAATAGGAGGTATAGTAATGGCTAAATATGATTGTAAATGTGGAGAAGTATTATGGAATGGGAATACTCCAAATGATATTGAGTTGGTAGTATATACAGATAGAGAATGGTCAAAAATTTTAGAAAGTGATACAGTTGAAACATGGAATTTACCAGAACCAAAGTATGATGTATGGATGTGTCCAAAATGTAATAGAATCTATGTTTTTGATGGTAATAAATTAGTAAAGCAATATGTAGAAGAAGTTACAGATTAAATATAACTGAATTCAAAATAAGAAGTATATTTACTGCAAAAAAGTTTATTTCTATAACTATAATAGAAATAATATACAAGTAGATATAAAGGATATCGCATAATATTAATAATGCAGTTAAAGAAGTTGAGAAGGTTAATGTTTCAGTAATGGAGCATTAATCTTTTTTTCATTCACTGAAATAATTATAAAAGTTAAGATAACTAGGATTGAAAACTACAGTAAGCTGATAAGCTAGAAAATCCTAGGCTCAATAATTCCATTTAAAAGTTAATGGAATTCATAACATAATATATGTAGTAGAAAATCACTAAAAAATAAAAAGAATTGAAAATACGAAACATATAAATAATGGAACTTGGAAATAGGAACTCGGGACTCGGAAAGAGGAACGGGGGGATAGGGGGGAACAAGAACATAAAAAAAATAATAATTGAAATAGACCTAAAGTCTATTTCAATAAAAATAAATAATGATAAAAAAATTGAGGAAAATATAAATAAGAACTGATAAGAATAAAGAATTAATAATAAATAATTGAGGAATAGAAATAATATCTATTCAGAATAAATAATAAGATAATAAAAGAAAATATAATCAGATAAGAAGTAAAATAATAATCAATGAAGAAATTATAATAAATAACCAATGAATAAATAATAAAATAGTTAAATAGAATAAATAATTGAACTATACAATACATAAATCAATATAAATACATTAAAAAGCAACGATAGGGCATCAGAAAACAGAGATTTCATAAAATGTGAATAAGAATACTATTCAGAATGAAAAGCTGTAAATAATGGCTAAATCAACTGAATTCAAGATAAATTATAAATATATATTATAAATCTGATAACAGAGTTAATGTTTCTAATCAAGGAAGCATTAACTCTTTTTCTATTTCAAGAAGGAGGGGTTGAGTATAGATAAATCAGATTTCAATGGAATATATGAAGAACTAATTGAATTACTAGGAGTAGAAGTAACTATAAAAATATATAAATATTTCAAAGGACAACAAGTAAATTTTCCTATGAGGTTACATTCTAAAGCATATGTAATGAAAGAACTTCAAGGTAAATCCGTAAGCGATAGCAAAGAACTAGCTAAGGAATTAGGATATACAGAGAATTGGATAAGAAAACTATTAAAGAAGATTGAAGGGAGTAATAACAATGAATGAAATAGTAGAGAGTTTCAAGATAAGTCTAATTGAGGATGGCAAGAGTCCTAAAACAATTGAAAGCTATGTTGGAGATATTAGAGCATTCATAGAGTTTCTAGGAAGTAAAGGAGTTGAATTTAATGGTACGTTACAACGATTCTACGTAGTAAGCTACAAGAACTTTCTAGTAGAGAATAACTATGAGGTAGCAACTATCAATAAAAAGATAAATAGCATTCATGCACTAAATAGATACCTTGTAGCAACTGGAGAAATGAAAGAAATAGTTGTAGAAAATTCTAAGGATAGAGTGAAAATAGCCTACGGGTCGGAGAAACAAGTAGAAGTTTACAGTGATAAAGAGGTTGAGAGGATATTGTTCTACATTCAGAATGAGGACAAGGTAAGTAAAAGAAATAAGGTAATTGTAATGTTACTACTTTATACAGGAGTTAGAGTAAGTGAATTATGTAGCATTAAGATTAAAGACATAGATTTCTTAAACTACTCAATAAAAATCTATGGTAAGGGAGGAAAGTTTAGAAAAGTAGAGAACCAAAATCTTTGATTTTGTGT
>JBOFVP010000117.1:0-6162 GCA_051653165.1 Clostridium sp. | reverse complement strand
ATGTTACATACAGAGGCTTATAAATGGCATTATGTTGAAGATATAGCAAGAGAAGTTTCAAAGGTATATGGAGTAAGAGAAATAAGAACTCCTATGTTTGAGAGCACAGAGTTATTTGCAAGAGGAGTAGGTGAAACTACTGATATAGTTCAAAAAGAAATGTATACTTTTAATGATAGAGGGGACAGAAGCATTACATTAAAACCAGAAGGAACTGCACCTGCTGTTAGAAGTTTTATAGAAAATAGATTATTTAACGAAGCTCAACCAACAAAACTTTATTATATTACACCGTGTTTTAGATATGAAAAGGCTCAAAAGGGAAGATATAGACAATTCCACCAATACGGAGTTGAATTCTTTGGATCTAAGGAACCTTCAATAGATGTTGAGGTAATATCACTTGCAATGAGTATATTAAATAAATTAGGTTTAAAAAGTTTAAGCTTAAACATAAATAATCTTGGATGTAGTGATTGTAGACCAAAATACAATGAAGCATTAAAAAACTTCTTTAAAGAGAGAGAAGATGATTTATGCCCAACCTGTAAAACAAGATTAGAGAAAAATCCAATGAGAATTTTAGATTGTAAAGAAAGAAAGTGTAAAGAAATAAACAAGAATGCACCAACTATTTTAGAATATGTTTGTGATGATTGTAACACTCACTTTGATAAGGTAAAGGAACTTTTAACAGTTTTAGAAATTCCATTTACTGTAGATCCAGGAATAGTTAGAGGGTTAGATTACTACTCAAGAACTATATTTGAAATATTAAACGACCAATTTACAGTTTGTGGTGGAGGAAGATATGATAAGCTTATTGAACAAATAGGTGGACCAGAGATGCCAGCAATTGGATTTGGAATGGGACTAGAAAGATTAATAATGACTCTTGAAAATGAGGGCGTAGAAATTCCAAATGAAGAGTTATTTGATTTATATATTTCTGCTAGAGGGGATGAAGCTTATAAGGCTGTATTTAAGCTTGCTTCAAAGCTAAGAGCAGAGGGAGCAAGAGTTGAAGTTAATCATATGGGAAGAAGTGTAAAGGCAGAAATGAAGTATGCAAATAAGCTTGGAGTTAAATTTACTTCAATTATTGGTGATGATGAGCTTCAAAGTGGAGAAGTTAAACTTAAGAGAATGAGTGATGGTGAACAATTTACAGTCAACATCAATAACTATAATGAAATAAAAACAATTGTAAGAGAGTAGGAGGACAAATAATGGGTGAAGCATTAGGAAACTTAAAAAGAAGTATAATGTGTGGTGAACTTAGAGAAGCTCATGTTGGGCAAACTGTAACAATTATGGGATGGGTTCAAAAGAATAGAGATAAGGGAGCTTTGATTTTTACAGAGCTTAGAGATAGAACAGGAATCATGCAAATAGTATTTAGTGAAGAAACTAATGAAGAGGCATGGAAGAAGGCTAAGAGTGTTAGACCTGAATATTGTGTAGCTATAACTGGTGAGGTTGTTTTAAGAGAAGCACCAAATCACAATATGCCAACAGGACTTGTGGAATTAAAGGGAGAAAGTATTAAAATACTTTCAGAATCAGAAACTCCACCAATATACATCAAAGAAAACTTAGATGCAGCAGAAAGCATTAGATTAAAATATAGATATTTAGATTTAAGAAGATCTGATATGCAAAAGATTTTCTTTATAAGAAATAGAGCATCAAAGGCTGTAAGAGATTTCTTAGATAACAATGGATTCTTAGAAGTTGAAACACCAATGTTAACAAAGAGTACTCCAGAAGGGGCTAGAGATTACTTAGTTCCATCAAGAAATTATCCAGGAATGTTTTATGCATTACCTCAATCACCACAAATATTTAAGCAATTATTAATGGTATCTGGATTTGATAAGTACTATCAAATTGTTAAATGTTTCAGAGATGAGGATTTAAGAGCAAATAGACAACCTGAATTTACTCAAGTGGACTTAGAAATGAGTTTTGTTGAGCAAGAGGATGTAATTCAATTAAATGAAAAGCTAATTGCACATGTGTTTAAAGAAGTTTTAGGACATGAAATAGCTCTTCCAATTAAGAGAATGACATTTAAGGATGCAATGGAAAAGTACGGGTCAGATAAGCCAGATTTAAGATTTGGTATGGAAATAACAGACCTTACTGAAACAGTTAATAGTGTTGAATTTAAAGTATTCCAAGATGCAATAGCTAATGGTGGTTCTGTTAGAGCTTTATGCCTAAAGGGTGGAGCATCAATGGGAAGAAAAGATATAGACAGATTAGGTGAGTTTGTTAAAACTTACAAGGCTAAGGGATTAGCTTGGATTCAAATTAAGGATGGTGAAGTAAAATCACCTATAGCTAAGTTCTTAAAGGAAGAAGAAATGAATGCTGTTATTGAAAAAATGGGAGCTGAAAATGGAGATATGATTCTTATTGTTGGAGATAAGAACTCAGTAGTATTCCAAAGCTTAGGAGCTTTAAGATTAGAATTAGCTAAGAAGTTTGAATTAATAAAGGATAAAAATGAGTTTAACTTTACTTGGATAACTGAATTCCCATTATTTGAGTATGATGAGGAAGAAGGAAGATACTTTGCAGCTCACCATCCATTTACATCACCAATGGACGAAGATATTGACTTATTAGAAACTAATCCTGGAGCTGTTAGATCTAAGGCATATGACTTAGTTTTAAATGGTGAAGAATTAGGAGGAGGTTCTATAAGAATTCACAATATGGAACTTCAAGAAAAAATGTTTAAGGCTCTAGGATTTACTCAAGAATCAGCTTGGGAAAGATTTGGATTCTTATTAGAAGCATTTAAGTTTGGTCCACCACCACATGGAGGATTAGCATTTGGACTAGATAGAATGGTTATGTTCTTAGCTGGAACAGAAAATATTAAGGATGTTATAGCATTCCCTAAAAACCAAAATGCTTACTGTAATTTAAGTGAGGCACCAAATGTTGCTGATGAAAAGCAAATAGCTGAGCTAGGATTAACAATTAACAAAGCTTCAGAAGAATAGAAATATTAAAGGAACCATTACAGCTTGTAATGGTTCCAAAATTATTATTTTGTTTTATAGCTAGAGCAATTAGTTTCACCATAAACATTTATATTTTCACCTGAAACACTTATACTATTTAGTTCGCAACAATGGTTACTATTATGAGCACAACCAGAAACATTACAAACTAGACAACTACAAGGGCCGGAAGCATTTGAATTATTAGTTAATGAACCATAAACATCCTTGTTTAAAAAAGAACTACAACAAGTAGATGTATAGCTAGTAGCTCCACCTCCTCCTATATCAACTCTATTTGCATAACATACATGAGAAGAGTTATGTGAACAATTTGTTACATTACAATCAATTCCTTGCATAATTTAGTCATCCTTTCTTTAGTTAAAATTTATTTGAAATATCTTTCAAGTAATCCCTTAAATGCTTTTCCGTGTCTAGCTTCATCCTTGCACATTTCATGAACAGTATCGTGAATTGCGTCAAGATTATGTTTTTTTGCAAGACCTGCAAGTTTCTTCTTACCATCGCAAGCACCGTATTCAGCTTCAACTCTTGCAGATAGGTTAGCCTTTGTATCATCAACAACAACTTCACCTAATATTTCTCCAAATTTAGCAGCGTGTTCAGCTTCTTCAAAAGCTATTCTTTTGTAAGCTTCAGCAACCTCAGGATATCCCTCTCTATCTGCTTGACGAGACATAGCAAGATACATTCCAACTTCAGTACATTCACCAATAAAGTTAGCTCTTAAACCTTCGATGATTTCTCCATCAATATCCTTAGCAATTCCTATTCTGTGTTCATCAGCCCATGCTAAATCATCATTCATTTCAATGAATTTATCAGCACTAACTTTACAAATTGGGCAAATATCTGGAGGGGCATCCCCTTCATGTATGTATCCACATACTGTACAAACAAATTTTTTCATTTAAAGTCCTCCTAACATATTTTATAGTATTATTATTAACTAAATTTTAAAAAATAATACGTGAAAATATGTTAAATAATACTTGTTATTAGTTAATAAAAGAGATATAATAAAGCCATAGTTAGATAATAAAAGGAGAGAAATATATGGTTACGATATGTCCAGGATGTTCAAATGTTGATTATGATAAATTAGTAGAATTAGTAGGTCGTGAAAATGTTGAGTGCACATGTATAGGGTACTGTGGTGGTATTGACGGAGACTCAATAGGATTTATAGATGGAGAATTTGTACAGGTATCAACAGAAGAAGAATTTTTTGAAATGTGTAAATAATGAAGACGCCAGATTTTAAATAATCTGGCGATATTTTTTTAGGAAATTATATTTGAAGTAACTTATTCATAACTAATTAATAATAAGATAAAAAACAAAAAATTAATAATTATGTGATTTTTAAATATGAGTTTGAAAATAATTAATTTAAATTAATAACTATGATTTTACAAAAATAATTTAGAAAGTTACCGTAATAATAAATTAGTAAATATATTACAATATATAGAAAAAAATGGTACAAATGAAAACGATATATGTTATAATTAAAGAGAAAATTATCAATTTAAAACTTTAAAAAGGAGTAAAGAATTATGAGAAATAAGTATTTAAAAACCTTAGTGTTTATAGCACTTATAACTAATATGGGAACATCAACAGTTTTGGCAAAAAACAGTTCACTGACTATATCTAATATAAGTATAAATGACAAATTACCTTCGGCATCTGGAATAGATTATAATAATGGCAGTATATATGCTATAGGAGATGATTCCCCGTATTTATTTAAATTAGATAAAAATCATAATATTATAGAAAAAACATTAATTAAAGAGTATCCAATTGGAGAAGATGGAAGAATACCTAAAAAGATAAAACCGGATTTTGAAGCTTTTGAAATATTAAAATATAGAGGAAAAGACAATGCATTAATATTAGGATCAGGATCTAAGGATGTTAGAATGCTAGGTTATTTAATTAACTTAAATACAAATGAAAAGAAGGAGTTTAATCTTGAGAAATTATATAATGCCTTGAGAGAAAAAGCTGGATTTCAAGTTGATACACCATTAAATGTTGAGGGTGTTACTTTGGCTAAAGAGAATATTGTAATATTAAATAGGGGAAATTCAGGGGATAATATAATATTTACAATTAATAAAAATGAATTTTTCAAATACATTGAAGGAAAGACCGATAAATTTAAATCAATAAAATCATATAAGGTTTTATTACCAGAAATAGAAGGGAACATTGCAGGATTATCAGGAGTTGATTACTTAAAGGAAGAGGATGCAATAATTTTAACAGCATCTGTGGAGGTAACTAATGACCCTATAAATGATGGTAAGATTTTAGGGAGTTATGTTGGCATTGTTGAAATGGATCATTTAAGAGCTGATTTGGACTTGAGAAATAACTTTAATTTAATAGAAAATAAAGATGGAAAATATGTTACAAAGGCAGAGTCCATAACAATTAATACTTATAAAAATGATTATGTTTATGGTTCGATAGCAAGTGATAATGACGATGGAACTTCAGAGTTTTTTAATTTTAAATTAGAAGTAGATTAAGAAGTAGTGTAAGGATTATAGCTATTTATAAAGATAGACAAGTATTATATTTCAGATGTACCTAGCACGTCCACTTCAATTATTTAAACTTAGAAAAGATATGGAAAAGCTAGATCTAAAAATGACATACAATAAATAAAAGAATTAGTAGATATTTCAAAGGAATGTAAAATAACTATAGAAGAAGTTAAAGAAATATTAGAATAAAGATTGGATTTTTACTATTTCAATTTTAATTACATGCTATATTAAAATTCAATCAATTACCTTAAAGCTAGGAAGAGCTTTAGTAGAATTCCTTAAAACAACAGAAATTTCCATATAAAGAGAACAGAATTAAATAATAAGCTCCCTTCATAGCATAGTTAGATAAATTCAACTGCCAACTATAAAGGGAGCTTAAAATTTTCAACAAAGTTTACTTTGAGTAATAAAAAACTATTTTAAAAGAATATTTAAATGGAAAAGTCTCAGGAAGAACCTAAGTAAAACAAAGAATTTAGAATCAAAGCTTCAAGCTTATGGTAAGAATAAGGTAGATAATGTACAAGATTTCTACAATAAGGGTAAAATAAAAG
>JBOFVP010000116.1:0-10079 GCA_051653165.1 Clostridium sp. | reverse complement strand
ATAATAAAAGTTGCTTGGCACAAGACATTAAGCCACAAACAGGATATAAGAAATTTAAAAATGTGCACATGAAAGAGAATTATGCGTGGGTGTATAGATTGAAGCTTGAATATAAAAACATTTGCAAATTATTGCGAAGGGGGAGAAAAGATGATTAGGTGTAAAACTGTTTGTGAATTGGATAGAGATGGAGAAAATATATGTTGCCAAGATTGTGATGTGTATTGTGATTGTGGCAACAGATGTGAAGAGAAACCTTATAATTGCACAGATAAAATAGAGATTAGCAGTAATTAATTATAAGCACAATTGCAAATAATTGCGAGGAAGGATGAGATAGTGTTATGAAAGATGTTCAGATAATTATCAAACCAATTAAGAAAGAAATTAGTATAGAAATTCCTATGGAATTGAGAAGGAAACTTAGTAAAGAAGAGTTGGATGAAATAAATTTAAAAATATTTGGAGTATCAGCAATGCTGAGTGATGTAGCAAAAAGATAATCGCAATTTGAAGATATTGTTCAGAAAGGAGGGTTAAAAATGGATAGAGAAGATTTTAGGAGTGAAATTATAGATTTAATTAACAATGCAAGTAATGAACTTGATTGTACTGATTTTGATTTATTACTTGAAGAGATTGAAAATACAATTTTAAGATATAAGGGTTAATGAACAATTCAAATATATTACGAGGGAGTGGACAAGGTGGAAGTGGAATTACCAGATAAAATAATTGGACTTGATCAGATGAGAATTAGCAGAGGACTAGGGAAGATATGCACCTGTAAAAATCGAAAGTTTATTTTAGATACAGACAACAGAAGAGTTATTTGTGCTAGTTGTGGTTCGGGAATAGACCCTTATGATGCACTGTATGATTTATCTTATCAAGATGAAGAGAGAAATAGACAGTTAGAAAGGTTCTTAGAGCAGAAACAGGAAATAGCAAAGTATAAACCAGGGTTAAGCGTGATTAAAACCATAGAAAAACAGTATAGAGGAAATAAGCTTGTACCTAATTGCCCAAGATGTAGCGAGCCTTTTTATTTAGAGGAATTAATATCTTGGACAGGGAAACAGTATGCAGATGCAAGAATTAAAAAGATTAAGGGGTGATGATATATGGAATATTTACATTTTTCATTTGAATATATGTCTGATTTGGTTAGATTTCTAAACAAAAACAAGGTGTATAAATCTGAAATAGTAACAATTAATTATTGTGGCTTATATAATCTAATTATTTTAACTGATAGAGATGAAATGGAATTTAAATATTAGGAGGCTATATGACAAAAGATATTGAGAAGAAGTTAGGTAGATACAATGCTTTAAAGCTTTTAATTACAGAGACCGAGTTAGATTACATAAAGTCAAATAAAGATAAAGACGTTGGAAGAGCATTAGCAATGCTAAAAAGAGAAAAGAGGGGATTAGATAAGATCCTAAATGATATACCCAATAGCAAAAGAGAGAGAGATTTAATAAGATTTGTAATAATAGAAAAGAACTCAAAAATAGATGCATCAATAAAATTTAACATGGATAGAAGTACTGTATATCGTAGAATTAATGGGGCTTTAGATAGATTTACACTATAAAATAATGCGACAAAAATACAACAAAAAACGCGACAAAATTGCAACAACTAAGTCGCGTTTTTTATGTTATCATTAATTTAATGAATAAGGAATTTAATAATATTTTAAATAAAATTACGGATTTGTCCCTTTTTTATGGTATGGGATAACTATAAACTTTTTTAGAGAGGAATGATAAAATGGCATGTTTGAACAAAGAGGAAGTTAAAAGATTATACCTAAAAGGATTAACTTCTAAAGAAATTTCAAGAGAATTATTTGTTAAAGAAGATTCGGTTAAAAAATGTATTCAAAGAAATTTTAAAGAATTGAATTTTAAACATACTCAAGAGAAAAGGATAAAGTCATTTCAAGATAAAGAGGTAATAAAGGCTACAAACTACGAAGCTAAAAGATGGATGGGGGATAAAACTTTTATTCAAAAGAATAGATCTATTTATAAGACTCAACATGATGGGGATTTAGTTTTAAAAAAAGATATTGATTGTGAATTGCCTTGGGATGTGCCAAGAAGATTAAATAATGAGTTTAAGGGTTGCTATTAATAGCAGCTCTTTTATTTATTTAGAAAGGAGAATTAACTAATGTAATGCAAGGTAAAAAGAGAGAATGGGAAAAGGGTTCAGCATCACCGATTCCAGCAAATAAATATGAACGATTTAAAGAGCAATTAAAAGAAAATAGCAAACTGTATTCTGAAAGGAATCTAATGTTATTTATATTAGCAAGAGCAACTGGATATAGGTTAGGTGATTTAGTTGAATTAACAATAGGTCAATTAAAAGATGCAGTAGATGATGGATATTTTGAAATTCAAGAATCAAAGCAATACAAGCAATGGTTAAGTATATTATCTAAATATCCAAATAGAAAAAGACCTGAAAAAAGAAAACATTATATAGGACCATCGTTAGAAAAGTATATATTAGAGTATGTCAAAGGTAAAAAAAGAAAAGAATATGCTTTTCCATCTAACAAGGGTTGTAGTGATCCAATAGAATCAAAGTCTTTTAGCGAGATATTAAAAAGTGCTGGTATAGATATTGGGTTAAAGAATATAAGTGGACATAGTCCGAGGAAAACATATGCTACAAAAATATATGAGGAATCAGGAAGAGATTTAGAAAAGGTTAGAATTGCACTTAATCATCAAAGTGTTGAGGAAACAAAAAGGTATCTTGGGATAAAAGAAAAGATGCAAGAGGATGCAGCAAAGATTGCTGATGATGATTTATAGATTTGTAGATAAATAGGTAAAAAATAAAATGGTACCTATGAGTGGATAGAAATAAAAATTACTACTAATATATGCATAAAAAAAAGACATCCGTAATCCTCCATGTTTTTACGGATTCATAAAAAATATGTAAAAGTGCTTTAAACATAGATAAATAAAGGGTTTAGCAGAGGTTTGATACAAAACCTAATTTAATAGTTTTTGAATAAAAAAATAAAAATTAGCCTTCGAAAATCAAAAGGCTAAAAATTTTTCTCTATTTTTAGAGTGAAAATTAGCAATAAATTATGATGATAAAATATGCTTTAACGTAGATATATCAATGCTTTAGATATATAGTAATAAAAACCTATTTATTACTATATATGGAATATAAAATGATTTTAAAAAAAATAAAAGGCTAAGGTTTTTGACCCAAAAGGCTAAAATGGAGGTGGTTTATAGTGGCATCTGTTAAAGATATTATTGATAATAGTTTAAATATTATTAAGGAAATGTTGGAAGCTGGGAAAGCAGATAAAGATATTGCTAAGAGATTAGACATATCCTATGCATCATATAAAAATTACAAATCAAAGTCGGTAGCTGTAAAGGCTATTTATGATGAAGTAAAGAATACAAGGAATGAAGAAGTTGAGAACTCATTATTTAAGTTATGCAATGGGTTTACTTATCATGAGGAAGTAGCTACAAAGGTTAAGGAAGAATATGAAGGCTCACAAGGGCAAACGTTAATTAAAGAGTCAGTTAAGGTAACTAAAGTAAGGAAGTATTCTAAGCCAGATTTAAATGCTCAAAAATACTGGTTAAACAATAAGAAGAAAGCATCGTGGAAAGAAGATCCTCACAAAGTGTCTAATGATAAAGAGAACCTTAAGCTTAAGAAAAAAGAAATTGATAATAAAAGCTTTGGTATAGATTAATGGCTAGGTTAAAGAGCTGTGTTTACTGTGGAAGGATTCACTCAACTGATGTTCAATGCAAGAGAAAACCAATTAAAAGAGAACAGTATAAATCTAGCAGAGGAGACCTAAGGAATACTTATAAGTGGAGAAAGAAAAGAGAATATATAAAGCATAGAGATAAATATATATGCCAAGTATGTATTAGAAAAGAATACTTTAATCCAAATGGAAAGTATGAATTCAATCATTTAGAAGTGCATCATATAGTACCATACAAAGAAGATGAGAGTAAGTTTTATGAGGATGATAACTTGGTAACACTATGCAAATTCCATCACGAGATGGCTGAGGATGGAGAAATACCAAGGAATTATTTAATCAATATAGCAAAGAAGAATAATTTATAGCCCCCCCTAGGTGTAAAAATGGTATCTAACAAAAAAATAGACAGTACAATGCCTAGACAGCTAAGAATTATTCTGTAAAATGAAAAATTTTTTAGGATTTTAAAATATAGTTTTTAAATTTGGAGGTGGTTTGATGGCTAGACCTTGCAAATCAGCAAAAGTTTTAACAGAGTGCTCCCAGACAAAAGAAGAAATTGATAATAGAGTTGAAAAAGAAGAGTTAATAAGAGGAAATGCAGATAATATAGTTCCATCAATAGAATTAAAAGAATCTCAAAAAGAAATATTTGATTTTATTGTTGGGGAATTAGAAGCAAGTCAAATATTGAGTAATCTTGATAGATTTCTATTAACCAAAGCTGCAATATCTATTGATAGATTAAATTATATAGAGAATCTAGTTAATAAAAACCCTAAGCTACTATTTAATAAAGAGGTTATGTCAAAGAAGGATAGTTACGATAAGGATTTTTATAGATGTTGTAATGAACTTTGTTTATCACCACAATCACGAGCGAAGATAGCAAATATAAATATCAATACAAAAAATGCTGAAGAAGATGCAGTTGTTAAAGCTTTAAGAGGTGAATAATGTTTTTACTTCAGAGAGCAATAATTTATGCAGAAAGAGTTGTTGCTGGTAAAGAAATAACTACAAAGGAAGTAATACTTCAATGTGTTTGGTTCTTAAAAGATTTAAAAAAACAAGATGAAGATAATTTTAAATACTATTTTGATGAAGAGAAACTTATGATCATCAATAACTTACTCAAATTATTTAATTTTGCAACTGGATTTGTAGCAGGTAAACAAGTATTAGAAAATCTAGCAGACTTTCAATGTTTCTTTATTGCAAACATATTTGGATGGAGATTTAAAGATAATCCACTTAAATTTAGATATAATGATATAACATTATTTATAGCTAGAAAAAATGCAAAGACTGCTTTAGTTGGGTTAGTATTTTTATTATTAATGTTAACAGAACAACGTTATTCAGAGTTTTACTCTATATGCTTAACTAGAGATCTTGCAGCTGAAATAAGAAAAGCTATGGTCCAGATATTAGAGGCAAGTCCGTTAATATCAAAACACTTTGAATGGTCTAAGAGTGAAATTGGAAAGATTAAGTGTAAAATAACTCAAAGCTTTTTTCAACCTAGAACAGCAGAAAGTGGTAAGAACAACTCAATTAGACCATCAGCCTTTGTAAGTGATGAACATGGTAACTTTAAAGACAATGGAAATTTTACTGCAATGAAATCAGGGCAAAAGAATGTTATTAATCCAATATTATTTAGAACTACAACAGCATATGCGATTGATAGTTCTATAATGCAAGATGATTTAGAATATATGAGAAAAGTATTTGATGGTAAAGTTAAAAATGAACGTCAATTTGCTTTACTTTATTATTCAGATGAAGAAAATCTATGGAATGATACAGGATTATTTCAGGCTAATCCATTGAGAATTGAAGAAAATTATGATGGTATTAGAGAAAATAGAGAAAGAGCATTAGAGCAACAGAGTTTAGTTGAAGAATACTTAACTAAAGAAATGAATTGGTTTATGCCAGCTAATTCAGGAGAAGTTTTTGTTGAAATAGAAAAAATTAAATTATGTAAGCTTACTGATGAATATGATTGGGAAGGTAAGGAAGTTTATATTGGAGTAGACTTGGCTGAAACAGATGATAATACAGGTATATCAATGTTAACTTATGATGAGGGTACTATTGTATGTAAATCGTGGGCTTTTATACCTAGGGATAGAGTAGATTTAAAATCTAAGAGTGAAAAGGTTGACTATAGAGAGCAAATAAGACTTAAAAACTGTTTTGCTTGTGGGGATGATGTAATATCATATGGATTTGTAGAGGAATTTATTATGGAGTTAGAAGAGACTTACGGTGTTGAAATAGTTAAATTAGGATATGACAGAAGGAATGCATTATCCTCAGCACAAAAGCTGGAGGCTGAGGGAATAGAATGTGTTGAGGTTGTACAACATAGTAGAGTACTACATGCTCCAATAAAGTTATTAAAGGAATGTATTTTAAGTAAAAACTTTTCCTATGAAGAAAATAGACTATTGGAAATTAACTTTGAAAATGCAAGGCAAACAGAAGATACTAATTTAAATAAATACCTAAATAAGAAAAAATCTAAAGGTAAAATAGATTTAGTTATGAGCATTGTTGATGCTCTTTTTTTATTACAAGAAGATATTTTATTACAAGAAGAGTCTTGGGGAAGCCAATTAGTTGACTAGAAAGGAGGTGAACCATGAAAATAAGGAGTTTATTAAATGTATTTAATAAAAAGGAAGATAGAGCATTACAAGATGATTTAGGAATCTGGGAGGACTTTTTATTAGCAGCAGGATTATTAAATGACCATATTAACAGGGAAAAGGCATTAGACATACCAGCATTGTCAGCATGTGCTGAATTAATAGCAAGTACTATAGCAATGATACCTTTGAAATTATATAAAATAGAAGATGGCTCAGTTATAGAAATACAAGATGATCCAAGATTAAAGCTTTTAAATGATGATACTAATGATACTTTAAATGCATTTGAGTTTTGGAAAGCTATTATCTATGATTATCTATTAGATGGTCATGCATATGCTTATATAAATAAGAGTAGAAATAAAATCCAAAGTATTCATTATATCGAATCTAGATATATAAATATAAGTAAAAATAATGACCCTATTTTTAAAGAATATACTGTTAATGTAAATGGGCAGTCATATGAAAAATATGATTTTTTTAAGATATTAAGAAATACAGTAGATGGTACTGAGGGGCAAGGAATTATAAATCAAAACAAAACCTTATTATCAGTTATATACAATGCTTTGTTATATGAAAATATCCTTTCTAAGACAGGCGGTAATAAAAAAGGATTCTTGCAATCTGATAAAAAAGTAGATAAGGGAGTTATTACTCAATTAAAAGAGGACTGGAAAAGGATGTACTCAGAGAATAAAGAAAATTGCGTTATATTAAATAGCGGAATAACATTCAAAGAGAGTGCATCTACAGCTACTGAAATGCAGATGAATGAAAATAAAAAGGTTAATTCAGATGAGATATGCAAGATATTTAATGTACCACCTTCATTAATAGGTGCAGAAACTAGTTCCAAGGAAGATTCATATCAAAAATATATAAAGACTGCAATATTACCAATATTACAGATAATAGCAACATCAGCAAATAGAGACTTACTTCTAGAAAAAGAGAAGGGGTCTTTTTATTATGCTCATGATACTAAAGAAGTAATGAAAGGTGATATAGAAAAGCGTTTTAAGGCTTATGAAATAGCTATTAAAAACAAGTTCCTAGATATTAATGAAGTTAGATATGAAGAGGATAAGCCACCTATTAAGGCTTTAGATAATACGCTTGTATTAGGTTTAAATGATGTTTTATATAACACTGAAACAGGTAATGTTTATACGCCTAATACTGATAAAACTAGTACTTTGAAAGGGGGTGATAAATGATGAGAATAGAAATTAGAAACGATTCAGTTATGTTAGATGGTTATGTAAATGCAACTGGTAAGTATAGCAAACCAATTCCATCACCGAAAGGTAAATTTATTGAACAAATTAGACCTAATGCATTTAAACGATCATTGGAGAAAAGAGATAATGTAGATTTACTTTTAAACCATGATGAAAATAGAAAATTAGGTTCAACTAAGGAAGGAAATCTAGAACTGTTTGAGGATGGAATTGGGTTAAGGGCCATATGTAAGGTAACTGATCCAGAAGTAATTGAAAAAGCAAAAAACAAACAGTTAAGAGGATGGTCATTCGGTTTTTATAATGTAGATGATACATGGAAAGAATCAAGTGATGGAACACAAAGAAGATATATAGAGGAGTTAGATGTATTTGAAGTTTCAATAATTGACAATACAAAGTCACCTGCATACGTAGGGACATCTATAGAAATGAGAGATGACAAAGAAGTTGTGAAAGAAAATAGAACTTTAGATATTACACCTAAATTCATAGATGAAACTAGAGAAGAAAAACAAAACTTTGATTACAGTAAGTACGAGAAATCAATTTCTAAATTTAAGGAGGAAAAATAGTATGATTAAGAAGAGAGTAGCGGAGTTCAGAACTCTACCAGACAATAAAAAGGGATTAGAAGAAAAGAGGAATGACTTAGTAGAAGAAATGGAAAATATAATTTCAGGTGCTAAAGAAGAGGTTAGAGCTTTATCTGATGAGGAAGAGGTTAGATTTTCAGAAATAGAAAAAGAAATTAATGGGATAGATGCATTAATTGTAAAAGAAGCAGCAACTAGAGCATTAGGAGCTCCTAAGAAAATAACAGAGGATAAAAAAGAAAAGGAAGAAAGAACTCAAGGTGAAATTAACAATCAAGAGTTAAGGGATATATTCACAGGTAATGTTGCTGAATCTAGAGCTGCTATGAATACTATAACAGGTGGTGAAGGTGGTTTTGTTGTAAATGAAGAACTATCAGGAACTATTATAAAAGCTATAAAAGATAGAAGTAATGTTTATAATTTCTTTAACTCAACATCAGTTAAAGGGAATTTAAGAATCCCAAAACAGGCATCATCAGGGGTTGCAGAATGGGTAACAGAAAATCCAGATACAGATCCAACAGCAAGCATACCAACTTTAGAAATTATTGAATTAGGTCAAAATAGACTATATAGAGAATCTGCAATTACTAAGCAAATGTTGAATGTTCAGGAGTTAAACCTGCAAGGGTTCATAACAGATGACATTTCAGATACAATGGCAGATGCAATTGAAGATGCAATTTTCAATGGAGATGGGGCAGATAAGCCAACAGGTATTATAAGAGGTATTTCAAGCAAGAAAAAGGTTTCATTAGAAAATCGTGGAGAGTTCAGCGTAGATGTATTAAAGAAATGTAAGGCAAAGCTTAAGAAATCTATAATAAAGAAAGCAAGATGGTTTATGAATGCAGAAACATTCTTAGAAATTGATTTATTAAAAGATACAATGGGAAGACCTTTATTACAGCCTAATATAGCTGGAGATACTGATTATATATTATTAGGATTACCAGTAGAACTAACAGATGCAATGCCTACTATTGCAACTACAGGGGCTGCATGTTTAATTGTATTAGCAACGCCAGAGGCATATCATACAAATACTCAAAAGGCTATATCATTATATGTATATGATGATTCAGTTTATACAAGAAGAGGATTAGTTGGATTTGGTTCAGATGTATATCTTGACGGTAAAATTAAAGATGAACAACAAGCAGCTGGTATTTTTAATAAGTCAGTGTAATTTGAAGGTGGTTTTATACCACCTTCTTATAATTGGAGGTATATCACTTGAAATTTAGTGAAATTACTGTAGATACAGTAAAAGAGTACGCAAATGCATATGAAGAGGATATAAAGCTCTTAGAGCTTATATTAAAGGGTGCTAAAAATTATGTAAGAAGTTATACAGGATTAAATGATGATGGCTTAGATAAGCATGAAGATATTTCAATTGTAGTTCTAGTTTTATGTAATGAAATGTTTGAAAATAGAATGTACTCAGTTGATAATACTAAAGCTAATTTAGTTATATCATCTATTTTAGATATGTATTCAATAAACTTATTATAGGAGATAGTTATGAAATATATAATTAATCCAGGAGAGTTTAGACATAAAATAGAAATTCAATCTCTTACAATAGAGAAAGTAAATCAGAGACCTATTGAAAAATGGGAATCAATATTTACAACTAAGGCTAAAACTATCAAAAGTAAAAGTTCAGAGGAATTATTACTAGGTGGTAAGACTGATAAAATAGCAAAAAAGCTAATTATTAGAACACCAAAAAGGTTTGAGTTAACAAATGACTATAGAGTTTTATTCAAAGGTCAAC
>JBOFVP010000115.1:0-1556 GCA_051653165.1 Clostridium sp. | reverse complement strand
AGAAATATATGAAGACTTAAATTTAGTCATTAAAAAGAGATTAGCCAAAAGATTACATAATACTCTAGTTGTAATAACGGCTAATGGAACTGAAGTTAAAAGACTAATCATCAATTCTTCAGAGAATGAAATTAGAATTAGTCTATAGCAATTCAAAAACAATACTAATTATAAAACTTTCTATTTAATAAAAAGATAAAAAGGGGAATGTAATAATGCTTAAGAGTTTAATCAACAAATCAAAAAACTTTTTCACTAAAAGCAGTAAGAAAATCGTAGCATTAACAACAACTTTTGTAATGCTTACAACGGTAATGGCTTCAGCAATCACTGTTACTGAATCTGGTCCTTTATTACAATACGTACCAATAAAGCACCACATATACAAAGGAAGTAGGCTAAAAACTTATGTAATGTATGCTAATGATGGTAGATTAGCATATTGCTTAGACTTTACAAAGGGTACGCCATCTGATGATTTACAGGCTGGAACTAAATTAAATGATGCATACTATAGAGCTTTAAAGAACGGTTATCCATACAAGAGTTTTACTGGAGATCCTAATAAAGACTTCTATATAACTCAAGCTGCTATTTGGATGGTTAGAGGGCATTTTGATGGTAATGATGTTGGATTAATACCAAGTAATCTGTATCCTTCTAATTCAGATGAACAAAATATCAAAAATTATGCAGTAAATCTATTTAATCAAGCAATATCAGGGAGTGAAACACCTGAACCATCTATAAGTGTTTCTCCAAAAAACTCAGTTGCTAAAATTGAGCGAGATAAATATGTTGCTGGACCATTTAATATTACTTCTTCAGGGGTACAAGATTTCACAGTAGAATTAAATGCACCAGATGGTGTACAAGTTCTTACAGCAGAAGGAACCTCTAAGGCAAGTTTCAATGGGACTGAAAGTTTCTATATCCATATACCATTAAGTATTGAAGTAGACCAAGTAAGCTTCAATGTTAGAGGAAATGTAAAATATCAAGCACCTAAATCATATTTAACAGCCCAAAGTGGAAAACAAAATATAGTTGTTTTAGAAGAGTTTATTACTAATACTGTTTCTGACTCAGCTGTGATTACATATAATCAGAATGGAAGTATTAAGCTAGTTAAGAAAGGTGATAACGGAAAGTTACTTCAAGGAGTTAAGTTCCAACTAAAAGATGAATCTGGCAAGCTAGTAGGCGAATATGTAACTGACAAAAATGGAGAAATAAATATATCAGATATAAGAAAAGGAAATTATACAATTGAAGAAGTAGAAACTGTTCCAGGATATTTAATTACTACTTCAAGTTCAGATATAGTTGTAATGCCAGGAAAGACTAGTTCTTTAGAGGTAGTAAATAAAGAAATAACGGGTGAACTTGAATTGACTAAAACTGATATTTCGGACGGTAAGTTATTACCTAACACTGAATTTACTATTAGAAATAGTAATGGTGAAGTTGTAAAAACAGGAATAACTGATGAAAATGGTATAGCTAAATTCAATTTAACTTATGGTAAATACACATATCAAGAAACTAAGGCTCCA
>JBOFVP010000114.1:0-9666 GCA_051653165.1 Clostridium sp. | reverse complement strand
TTCTTACAGATGAAGGTTGTCAGCTTAGATTGAATAGAAGTATTCAGGCAGAAGGTTCTTTTGCCCAAATAAAGCAAGATATGAACTTTAGAAGATTTATGTGTAGAGGTAAGAATAATGTTCTAGCAGAAAGTATTTCGCTTGCAATCGCACATAACATAAAGAAATTACATAATAAAATTCAATCTAACCGAACTGGTAAGCATTTATTTTTACTAAAATAAGGTTAATAAGTTATTTTTTTAAGTTTTTTTATTAGCCTTATTAAAGTGCGCCTATTTTAGATAATGTATTCATATATTATCTAAAATAGGCACAAATTTATAATCAATGTAAAAAGAGGCTATCGCTAGCGGATAATAAAATCCGCTAATGCGACAGCCTCTTCTTTTTTTTATTTAATCTATTCTATTACTCCATCATTCTTATAGTTGCTTGTATATCTGAATAAGCTGATAATTGTATTGTTCCACCAGTTGCATTTTTTACGGTTATATATGATGGTATTGTTGTTATATTAAAAAATGCATTTCCATATACTTGTGCCATAATTGTTATAGGGCTACTTGATATTACCTCATTTAACCCATCTGTGACTACAAACTCAACCTTACTTCCTTCTGACCCTTCAATAGAGAACCAATAGTCAATAAAGTAGTATCCTAAGTTATTAACCTGAATCTGACCAGTTGTATTATTATATGTGAATGCAGTTGCATTATTATATAATACATCTTCAAAAACAACTGTATCTCCATCATTTATCACTTGACCCTTATCTGTAATTTGAGCTAATAACCCACCATGTTTAGCACTAGTACCTGTAATACCAATTGATCCAGTTGCTCCTGTTTCTCCAGTTGCTCCTGTTTCTCCTGTTGCTCCTGTTAACCCAGTTGCTCCTGTTAATCCAGTTGCTCCTGTTTCTCCAGTTGCTCCTGTTGTTCCTGTTTCTCCAGTTGCTCCTGTTAATCCAGTTGTTCCTATTGTTCCTGTTGCTCCTGTTTCTCCAGTTGCTCCTGTTATTCCAGTTGCTCCTGTTAATCCAGTTGCTCCTGTTGTTCCTGTTTCTCCTGTCGCTCCTGTTACTCCTATTGTTCCTGTTAATCCAGTTGCTCCTATTTCTCCTGTTGTTCCTGTTACTCCTGTATTACCTGCTGCTCCTGTTTCTCCAGTTGCTCCTGTTAATCCAGTTGCTCCTATTTCTCCTGTAGCTCCAATTGCTCCTGTTGTTCCCTTTTCTCCAGTTACACCACTTTGTCCAGTATTACCAGTTTCACCCATAACTCCAGTTGATCCCATTGCTCCTGTATTCCCAGTTGCTCCTGTTACACCTGCATCACCAGTTATTCCTGTTGCTCCTGTTGTTCCTGTATTACCAGTTAATCCTGTTACTCCTGTTTCTCCAGTTGGTCCAGTTTCTCCTGTTGCTCCAGTTTCTCCTGTTGCTCCTGTGTTACCAGTTGGTCCAGTTACTCCTGTTGCTCCAGTTTCTCCTGTTGCTCCTGTGTTACCAGTTTCTCCTCTTACTCCTGTGTTACCTGTCGCTCCAGTTACTCCTATTACCCCTGTTGCTCCTGTTGCTCCATTTAATCCTGTTGTTCCTGTTTCCCCGGTATAACCACTTGTTCCTGTTGTACCAGTTTCTCCAATTATACCAATGTTGCCATCTTCACCAGTTAATCCTGTTACTCCTGTATCACCAGTTGCTCCGGTTGCTCCGGTTGCTCCGGTTGCTCCGGTTATTCCGGTTATTCCAGTTACTCCAGTTGGTCCTGTTACTCCAGTTGAAGCTGTGGCTCCTCTTGCTCCGGTTGCTCCTACAACTCCACCTGGTCCTTGTTCTCCTTCAATAAATTCACAGCATTGATCTATTATTAAACTTGCTGTTACAGTTACAGCCTGTGCATATACTACATCTCCACCAGTAACATTAATTAAACTCATTGTTATTGGTGCAGTAGTGACATTTATATATGCTTCCCCACTTATTTGATTAGTTTTAAATGCTGATGATGCTTCTATTTTCTGATTATCAGATGTAGTTATTCTGAACATATTTCCATTTATTCCACCTGATGTTTGAGATGCAACCCACCAAGCTATATGATATCTACCTGTTTCATATATTGTATATACACCTGTTGTGCTATTATATCCAATTTTTTTATTATTATTATAAATTATATTATCAAATACAACATTAGAGTTTACGCTAACTACACCACCTACAAACCGCTGTGTACTCATACCATCAGTACTACACTTTATTGGAACTATAGTAGTTTCAGCTATTGTTGATTCACCATTAATATTATTAGTTATACTATTTAAAGTAGCTGAACCTTGATATATAGCAGTGTTTTCTATAATTTGACCTAAAGTTACATTTTGATTTATTTGAACTTTAAAAGTAATTGTATATAATTGACCTATACCTAATGATCCAATATTAACTCCTGTAGTTATATTTCCTAATGAAGGAGTTAAACTTCCATTTACATAAGTTGTTGAGGCTGGCATAGTATCTGTAATTATAACATTATCTAACTGAACCGTACCTACATTTATAGCTAGTATTGTATACGTAATCTCATCTAATCTAGATGCTGTTGTGCTACTAGAAACTTTAATTAAGTTTAACCCCATTTCCCTTACATCTACTGTAACAGGTGTTAAACAAGATCCTCCAATACCATTACTTGACTCTACTACAAATGTGTCTATTCCAATAAAATCTGCATCAGGTGTATAAACCCATTGTCCATTAGAGGAATTTATTATTACCCCTCCTATTGCTGGATTAGTTTGAATTGAATAGGTTATTGTTAATCCAGTTGGATCTGTAGATGTTACCTGCCCTGTTATATTGTTATTTTTTAAAGCTAAAACAGTCTGTGGTCCTTCACATATAGGAACCGACTGTATATTTAGCCAATAATCCTCTACTTCTCCATCTGATGCAGCACCTATTGACCTTGTATCTACCCTGGTTTGATATAATGAATTACTATTTACAAGTGAATCACTTGTAATTCTAACTCTTACAAAGGTATTTCCCGCTGTTAATGTTACACCATTAGGCACTGTAAATGTCAATATTGCTTGTCTTGGATTACTTGCACTAGAAGTAATAATTACACTTGATGATTCATTTCCATCAAATACTCCATTCTTATTGAAGTCTATCCACCCATATATATACGCATTACTACCAGTTGAGTTAGTATAATTCAACTGTAACGAATAATTTGTATCTGATACAGATAATGCTTCTAACGGCAATATTACAGCATCATCAACATCACCGGTAGCTGTTGGGTTTTGTAATGCATTAGTTTCAGATGTAACGCCAGTTCCTAAATATAATGCATTAATAACAGCATGCCTTGGCCCGTTATTCTCTAAATTTGTTGTATAATCGTTTTGTGCATTTCCTACACTTGTATCTGGAGCATCTCCAAAATCAATATTAATAGTTTGATTTACGCATGCTGCTCCATCATTGTTGTTTGATGGATTTGCTTTAGAAAAGTATACTGATGTGATAGGTGATGAATTAAGATCAAATCTATAGATATTTCCATTACTATTTAATATACCATATAAATATCCTGCTGCATCTGTAAAAACTGCTCCATAAGAACCTATTGTCGCAGCTCCTGTATATGACAATGATGATACAGACCCATTCGTAGGATTTATTCTATAAATTGTTTTGGTTGAAGAAGTCTTAACACCATACAATCTGCCTGTGTTTACATTAAATGCCCAATCTACTGTGTCTAGAGCTGCAGAAAGAGTTGTTCCATAATTACTTGTTTCTAATTGATATCCATTAGTTGGATCTACTAGTCTTCCATAATTTATTGAGGTAGGATTTAAATCTATTGTGTAGAATGTTGAACCCTGACCATTTATAATAAATAAATGTCCTTGATTATCTATTGCTCCTACATTAAACGTTACTGAATTAGGTAAACCAGTAACAGCTCCTATAGTGGTTAAATTGCCATCTTGATCTATTCTTACTAGTATATTAGTTCCTGATTTAATACCGTAAATCAGATTGTCGTAAGTGTTATAGCCTACTCCATTAACAGCTATGCCTAATGCCCCTAAGTTCGTTGCTAGTCCCGTTACTAAATTAATTTTTGTTAAACTTGCTGGAGATCCACTTACTTGGTATCCATATCCATTACATTCAAATACACTACCATTATCATGGCCATAATTCATTCCAGTTATTACTGAATTATTAGTAATTTGAGTACTTGAAACTGCTATAGTTTGACTTCTAAAAGTTGTTGAATTTGTATAGCCTACTGGTTGTCCATTTAAGTTTGGTGGACATACTCCATTTGGGTCTATTGCAGTTTCATATATTGTATAGGTTCCTGCTTGATTTATATTTATAGTATAATCACCGTTACTATCTGATTGAGTTACTATACAGCCTACAGTACTGTTATATGCTACTATATACGCACCTTGTATTCCAGACTCACCAGGATTATAGCTCCCACTGTGGTTTATATCATTAAAAATCTTACCTTTTATCTGTGCTGTCATATTTAATCCTCCTTTCTAATAACCCAATTACTATTCAACTATACGCAAGCATGCTTTTACATCTGTATAACCTGCTAAATTTATATAGTCTCCACTAGTATTAACAAGAGTTATAATATAAGGAATTGTTGTTACTTCTATCAAGGCTGTTCCATAGGTTTGTGCTTGCGTGAATACTGGAGCTGTTGTCTTTACTAACGTATTTATACCATTTTTTATATCATAAGAAACCTGAGTTATATTACCAGAACCTTCTATTCCAACCCAAAAATCTACTAAATATATTCCTTCTGAATTAATTGTTATTTCTCCTGTTCCTGTATTGTAGCTTATATTATTAGTTACATTTACAACTATTGTATCAAATGTTAATACACCATTATTAGGAACAGTGTTTGCATTAATATCTTGTATTTGTAATAATAATCCTGTATGCTGCGCTACTAATCCAGTTGCTCCAGTTGCTCCCATTGACCCTGTTGCTCCTGTTGCTCCTGTTGTTCCTGTCACTCCTGTTATTCCAGTTATCCCTGTTGCTCCTGTTGCTCCTGTTGTTCCTGTCACTCCTGTTACACCTGTTATACCTGTTACACCTGTTACACCTGTTGCTCCCGTTTGTCCTGTTGCTCCTGTGTTACCAGTAGCTCCTGTACTTCCAGTTGCTCCTGTATTACCTGTAACTCCTGTAATTCCCGTTGCTCCCGTTTGTCCTGTTGTTCCAGTTTCTCCTGTTGCTCCCGTTTGTCCTGTTGCTCCTGTATTACCAGTTGCTCCTGTACTTCCAGTTGCTCCTGTATTTCCAGTTACTCCTGTATTTCCAGTTGCTCCTGTACTTCCAGTTGCTCCTGTTGTTCCAGTTTCTCCTGTTGCTCCCGTTTGTCCTGTTGTTCCTGTATTTCCAGTTGCTCCTGTACTTCCAGTCACTCCTGTACTTCCAGTCACTCCTGTACTTCCAGTCACTCCTGTACTTCCTGTTTCTCCTGTTGCTCCCGTTTGTCCTGTTGCTCCTGTATTCCCAGTTGCTCCTGTACTTCCAGTTACTCCTGTATTTCCAGTTACTCCTGTTGTTCCTGTACTTCCTGTAGATCCTGTATTTCCTGTATTTCCTGTTATTCCTGTTGTTCCTGTTACTCCTGTATTTCCTGTTACTCCAGATATTCCAGTAACTCCTGTTGCTCCAGTTTCTCCTGTTGCCCCTGTTTCTCCTGTTGCTCCTGTATTTCCAGTTACTCCAGTTGCTCCTGTACTTCCTGTACTTCCTGTTGGTCCTGTATCACCAGTAACTCCTGTTGCTCCTGTTATACCAGCTGGCCCCTCTGGTCCTATTTCTCCTGTTGCACCTTGTGGCCCCACTTCTCCAGTATTTCCTGTAACTCCAGTTGCTCCAATTGCCCCTGTTGCTCCTGTTGCTCCTGTTACTGAAACACCTGTTGCTCCAGTTGCTCCTGTTGCTCCTGCTGGTCCTGTTGCTCCTGTAATAGATGTTGCTGCTTCTGCTATTAATAAGTTCGCAGTTACAGTAGTTCTCTGTGCATAGGTAACTTTTCCATCTGTAGTATTAACTAATCTAAAAGTTACTGGTGCACTAGTAACATTTACATACGCTGATCCTGTTATTTCTCCTGTTTTAAATGCAGAACTTCCTTCTATATCTGCAATCCAACTTGATCTTATTGCAAAAGTAACACCCTTTATACCTAAAGCAGTTTGCATTGCAACCCACCAAGATATATAATATCTTCCATTTGAAGATATAGTAAATACTCCTGTACTAGGATTATAACTAATATTTTCGCTTACATTTATGACTGTGGTATCAAATATAACGGGATTATTGACATCTACAACTCCACCCGTAATTTTTTGTACTTGAAGCCCTTTCCCTATATTAGCCATTATAAATTCCTCCTATAGTTTTGTAATTATTAACCCTGCTTGTGTAGTAACATTAGCAAATTGAATATCCTCACCACTAACATTTATAACTCCCACTCTAACTGGAACTGAAGTTACCTCTATTAATGATTGACCAAAGAATTGGCTTAATACAAAAACTGGTGCACTAGACGGCGAATTAATATCCCCATTCTCATATCCTATTGCAAAGCTTATCTCTGATACATTCCCAGAACCATCAATAGCAATCCACCATTGCGCCATATATACTCCAGCCTCTTTTAACTCTATATAACTACTATTTGAGTCATAGCTTAATGCTGTTCCTATCAGATTTATTGTACTATCATACTTAACCACACCCTTGTTGGTTGTTATTTCCATCTTTCTGTTCTTAACCTGTAATTCTATAGCATTAACCTTATTATTACTGCAATTACACTTTTGACATTCACAATAAAAAGTTAACTTAGGACCAAATTGATTACACCCTGGTGCTATTGCAATTATAGTATCCACTTCTTTAGTTTCTATAGTTATTCCATAGTTTTCTATACTTCCATCAATCCAACCTTCAACTAAATCAGTAATATCAATATTAACTCCTCCGCTATCTAATGACTCCTTACTAATAGCTTCAATTTTATAATAACTGCTTTTAGGTTTTGTTTGCCAGTTTACCCAATTCTCATCAAATGGTTCTTTGTTTACATTTAGAATAAAGTCGTACTCTTCTTTACATGCTATTGACTTCCATTCTGGAACAAATAAAGTTAAAAAAACTTTTTTTACACCCATAGAAGAATAATTTATACAACTAAAATCAAAACTTATTAATGTCTCTGTTTTAATATAATTGTATCTTTCTGATCGTACATTACCAACCTTTAATAGGTCATTACACCTATTATTTATATTAGGATTTACTGATGATATTGATGTTGATGCTAAACTATATAATTGTAAAACTTGCATCTTCTCCTCCACTATTGCAATGTTACTTCTTTACTATAATATTAATAAAATTTATTAATGACACTCATTTTAATAATTGTAACTACTATTTTCTCTTTTGGTTAAATTTTAAATAAAAATAAAGATATACCATAATAATAATAATATATCTCCATACTCTCTTTATATTTACATTACACATAATTTCTTAATTTTTTGTATCTACATGCTTTAATTTATTAATTACCTTTTGGCATTATAACATTATCCATTACGTGAATTATACCATTTGAAGCATTTATATCCTTGGAATCTACCTTTGCATCATTAATATAAACCTTATTGTCCTTTATCATTACCTTTGCCCTCATTCCATTAACCATTATTATTTCTTTTCCATCCATTTTTACAAGATCATCATATGTAACCTTTCCTGGCATAACATGTAATGTTAAAATAGAAACTAAAGCTCCTTTATTTTCTGGTTTCAACAACTCATCTAACTTATCTTTAGGTATTTTGCTAAAGGCTTCATCAGTGGGTGCAAAAATAGTAAATGGTCCTTCATTAGATATCTTATCTACTAATCCCACCTGTGTTAATGTAGTTGCTAAAATTTTGAATCTACCATCCTTAATTGCTATAGATACGATATCCTCTGTAACTTCTTCCTTGAATAATATACTTTTTGATATTGCTTCATTATTAAAGTATACAAATTGTGTTAATAACATTAATGCTATTGCACCTATTATAACTTTAATAAAATTCATGTTCTTTTTCATAGATTTTCTATCTCCTTTTCTAATAATCTCAATACTTATAGTTCCCTAAATTCTTTTGAAATATTAAGTAAATCATAGATATCAGAAAAAAAACTCTTGTACCTTTCAGATTCAACATTTTCCTTTGTTGGTGCTTCTAAGAAAGGTATGTTTATGCCAACATTCTGCATCATTTCTTTTAAAACCTCTGTCATAATTCCATTTAAACCTATAGTAGAATCTCCTTCAACTTCATTTATCGACTCTGTTTTATACTTATTTATTTTATGCTTTCCCCAATTTATGCAACATGTAGGACTACCTTGAATTCCAATAAAACACAATGGAGTATTTCCATTATCAGTGAGTTCTTTAATCATGTCTATATAGCTTTCTAACGCCTTCTTACAATGCTTTCTGAAAAATACATTATCATATTGTTGCCTTCCTTGAGGGTTTCTCATATATCCCATTGCTGTAAACTCTGGACATGGTAATTGTATTATTGAAATATGCTTACTTAAAAATAATTTGCAAAGAGTTTCTGCTAATTCATACCTTTTTCCTAGCGCATGTACTCTTGTTGATGGATTTATTAAACAATGAGCTACTACTGCAAAATATCTATTCCTTTTTGACATAAAATCACCTTCACTTTCACTAATAGTATTCTCATAATATTTAAAATCTATAAACATCCATATGCTTTATTTTACAGTTATAAAATAAATTTATACTTGCTTCCTATGTTAAGTTGAACTATAATTGTTTTATAATTTAAAAGGGAGATTTTTACATATATGGTTAAAATAAAAAAGACTCTAATAGTGATTATAAGCTTATTAGTAATAATATCTACAGGAATAATTATAAAAGACCAATTTTTCAATAATAATGTTGAAACTAATAAAGAAGCTTCAGACACACCTATAAATAAAGATACTGTAAAAGAACCGGGAACTATCAATGAGTCATCCTATGATAAATGGGATCAAAGTAAAACTTATAGTAAAGGTGATAAAGTATCTCATAATGGTAAACATTATGAGGCAAAGTGGTGGACACAGGGAGAATCCCCTGATAAGGCTGGAGATAGTAGCCCTTGGCAACAAATTGAGAACTTAAATACTACACCTTCAAATGATACTAATAGTTCAACTGAATCTATACAGGATAATTCTCCATCAATTTCTAGTCAAGATTTTAAAGTAGTTGGATATTTTCCTGAATGGAAACCAGATAAAGAAAGAGATATTCAATACAATAAATTAACTCATATTAACTATTCATTTGCTATTCCTCAAAGCAATGGTACTATTAAGCCACTAGAAAATCCAAACTTGGCTAAAAGCATAATAAAAAATAGTCATAAAAATAATGTAAAAGTATTAATTGCAGTTGGAGGTTGGGAATATAAGGGTACTCCTCTAGAAAACACCTTTGTTGAGGCTACAAATACAGATGAAAAAACAAAAAAATT
>JBOFVP010000113.1:0-1258 GCA_051653165.1 Clostridium sp. | reverse complement strand
TAAAAAGATTAACTGGTCAAGTTTCTCAACGGAATTTAATAGTTCAACAAATACAACTAAATTAAATTCAAGTAAGATTCTTTTAGATGGAACTAATCAGACTTTGAATGTTGCATTTAATGAGGTTAATTCTAAGGTTGATAATATACAGGTTGGTGGGAGGAATTTATTAATTAACTCTGAAAAGATTGTTCAAGGTTCAAATGAGTTTGTTACATTTGCAGATATAGCACCAATATTCGATAAAGAGGGGTTAATTCAATATACTATCAGCTTTGAACTTAAATCAAAGGATATTTCAAACCACAATTCAATTTTAGTATATTGCCAAAATGGGAGTGGGGCTAGGTATAATATAGGAATGAATACCATTAAGGTAACTACAGAATTTAAGAGGTATTCAATTACTGTTATTCCATCTTTAGCAGATGAAAAGATAACAGCTTCAATGTTGGCTTTTTATGGTACATATAATACTGGTAACATACCTGTAGTTAAAAATGTTAAGATTGAAAAGGGCAATAAAGCAACGGATTGGACCCCTGCTCCTGAAGATATTCAAAGTCAATTTGATTCTCATACTACTCAATTAAACATTGAAAAAGGTAGAATTAATACGCTTATCCAAGATACAACTATTGTTAAAGATGGTCAAACTTTAAAGCTTAAAGACGAATATTCAAAGCTTGAACAAACAGTTGGTGGGATTAAAACAACAGTAGGTCAACAAGAGTCTACAATCAACCAACACACAGGACAAATAACTTCAACCACAACAAAAGTTAGTCAATTAGAACAAAGTGTTAGTGGTTTAAGCTCGAAAGTTACTGAAACAACAACAAAAGTTGACAGTCTACAAGTTGGTGGTAGGAATTTGCTAATAGGAGATAAATTAGCAACTTATACTTCTTATAATACATTAACATCTAAAGACACAACTAAGAAAATAGTTTCAACGTATGTATCTTCATATACTGGAGGTACATTTACCCTAAGAGTTGAGGGATATACTCCACCTAGAGGGCAATATACAATTAGTGGATATGTAAAAGTTAATGGAGCTAAACCATCAAGTAAGTTTTTTACAGGCTTATCAAACTCTTATGGTAGTGACTTAGTAGAGAATTACTATAATCAACAAGATGGATATTTCAGAATAACTCAGACTTATAATGGTGAGAGTGTTTGGGTTTTTCATGCATTTACAACTAGAAAAAGTGGAGCTACTGATGTAATAGAATTAACTGATTTAAAATTT
>JBOFVP010000112.1:0-1405 GCA_051653165.1 Clostridium sp. | reverse complement strand
CATGTATTGATGGTATTCCAAAATACTTTGATAACCTAAAACATCTTTCCTCAATTAATTCGTCAGCCGTAGTAATATCAATTGTTTTTAATTCCTCTATTAATTCACTCAATGTTAATAGATTAATATTGATATTCTTAAATAATACCTTAAAGAAAGTATTTAATCCCTTTTTTATATCTTTATCAATAACAGCGTCCTCTATAATATCCGTAAACCATGATGCATAGTTTGATTTTAACATTTTTAGTATACTTTCAGGTGTAACTTTAAAGAAGTCAGCTAATCCACCTTTATCTTCCACTGATTCTGTTCCCATTAATAATACAAGATTTCTTATACCTGATACTTTTTCAAGCTCAGTACTTTTATTTCTCCATTTAGTCATGGCACCATCATAATCTACAAACTTATTTGTATCTAAGAAAGTCATTGCTGAATCATATTCAGGGTTATTTGCATTCTTAAATTCATTATATTTTTCTTTTGATAGCTTTGCAGTTATATTTATATTCTTTGATGCTTTAAAATGCTTACATACTTCTTTATATATATTAGGATTTTCAAACCCTTCCAATCTAATTATAGCTATATTATCTGCTTTGTTAGTTTGTGTTTCTACTAAATGAATTATTTGATCAATATATTTACTCATTTATTACCTCCATATAAGGATTTTCTACTATTGAAGTAGAATCTGATAGCTCTCTTAAGAATCCTGATTCTTTTAACATTACTTGAAGATCTAATTTATTGATTTCTAAGAATGATAAATCCTTTGACTCAAAGCTACTATCCGCTCTCATTAAATGCTCCCCTGATATTACTATTCCAAAATTATTATATATCTTATCTAAGAACCTATCGTAGGTCATCTTTGTATTAGGTTTTACTAAAGAAATGACTAAAAACTTTAATATTTGTTCATTTAATGTAAATCTTGTAGACTTCTCATTTATAGGTCTTATTATGCCTATTCTCTTACCTAATTTCTTATATACTTTAATACTATCTTCAATAGCTTCTTTCATAGTATCCTTCTCTGATTTTTGCTTTTTGTGGTTATCTTGATTTTTATACAAAATAACATTTTCATATAAAACATCCAATAAATCTTGTTCATACTTTTGATAGTTTAATGCTGCAAGCTTCTTTACCTCTTCATTAGAACTTCCTTTATAACAGTTAATATCAAATAATAGATATCCCTTATCCTTTTTGACATTACTTCTTGCTTGCTCAAAACACATTACAATTATTTGAACTATTATTCCACTTGCAATCATTTCTATCTTTTCAAATGGATGCATATCACTATAAAGTATATTTATCAACTCTTGTAAAGTTTTTTCCTCTCTATTTTTAAAGCCATCCGGTATATATCCTAATCTCTTAGTAACTATTG
>JBOFVP010000111.1:0-25483 GCA_051653165.1 Clostridium sp. | reverse complement strand
TCAGAAATATCGTGAAGTTCTATTTCTAGTTTATATTCACCCCTTGAAGCTACTATTTCCCCTTCAATAAATACCTCATTTACATTAAAGTCACGAAGGTTATCAAATAAAACAACATCCCCTCTAAGACCTGGAGCAATTGCTCCTCTATCACTTAATCCATAACATTCTGCTGCATTTAAAGTAGCCATTTGAACTGCAACAATTGGGTTAACCCCTTCTTCTACACACATCCTTAAGCTGTTATTTAAATGTCCCACACTTAAAATAGTTTTAGGCTGCATATCATCTGCACAAAGAATACATCTCTTACTATTAAAAGGAGTTACCCCTTTAACTAAGGTTCTTAAATTGTGACAAGCTGACCCTTGACGAAGCATAACATAAAGCCCTCTAGAAATTCTATTGTGCATGTCCTCAACTGTTTCACACTCATGGTCTGTTTTTATTCCAGTTGAAGCATAAGCATTTAATTCCTTTCCAAATAACCCTGGGCTATGTCCATCAATAACTCTACCCTCATTTTTTGCTACCATTAATTTATTTAAAACCTCATCATCTCCCATTATAACTCCTGGGAAATTCATAAACTCTCCAAGACCATGAAGCTTACCACTCTTCATTGGGTCAATCATATCTGCTCCATTTATTACAGCCCCTGAATGTTCAAAAGGAGTAGCAGGAACACAAGAAGGTAACATCATCTTAACATCTAAAGCTGTTCCTTCTGATGCCTTTAACATGTAGTTTATACCCTTAAAACCACAAACATTAGCTATCTCATGTGGGTCTGCAATAATTGTTGTTGTACCATGAGGAACTATTAATCTTCCAAGCTCCTCTGGTGATACATAAGATGATTCTATGTGAATATGTGTATCAATGAAACCTGGGGCAGCATATTTACCCTGCCCATCAATTTCCTTAATTCCTTTATATTGTCCAACCCCTGCAATTTTACCATTAACAATTGCAATGTCTCCATCTATAATTCCACCGTTTAAAACGTCTACTACACGTACATTTTTTATAACTAAATCTGCTAAAACTCTTCCAGATGCCACATCTATTAATTCTTTTAGTTCTTTCTTTTCCATAAAATCGCCCCTCTTTAATTACTTGTTTTCAATAAGTTCAAGTATTGGGTCAAATGTATCTAAAGCAATACAATCAACTGGTCCAACATCTGTTATAGCATAGTCTGGAATTGCTGTTATTGGTAAGAAGAACATGTACATTAATGGTTCAGGTAAATCACATCCTAGCTTATTAGCTGAAAGGTTAACCTTCTTTTCCCACTCTGCAATTACTTCTGGCTCTAAATCACTTGCAATTCCTCCAACTGGTAATGGTAAGAATTCTAAAATTTCTCCATCACATACAACTACTTGTCCCCCACCATTTTCTATAAGGTGATTAACTGCAATTGACATATCCTCTGGATTTGCACCCATTACAATTAGATTATTATCATCTGGAGCTGCTGTTGATGCCATTGCTCCTTTTTTTAGCTTCCATCCTGAACAAAAGGCTAAAGATTTATTCCCATTACGTCCAAATCTTTCTATTACTGATACCATTACAGCATCATCTTCAAAGTTTGGCAATGCTATTCCATTTTTAACCTCTAAAGTAACATCCTTTCTTTTTCTAACAAAAGGTCCTTTTACATCCATTGAAAGAACTTTTGCTTGTCCATTTTCTATTGAAACCTTATATTCAAAGTCTTCCTTAGTTGTCTTTCTACATTTTAACTCTCCAGTTAAAACTGAACTTCTCTTTGGAGGGTTTAATTTATATGTTAACCTATGGTTTTCTGCTACTAGCTTACCATTAGTAATTACTCTATCTACCTTAAATTCTTCTAAGTTATCAACTAAAAGAATATCTGCAATTCTACCTGGGGAAATTGATCCAACTAAATGGTCTATTCTATAGGCTTCTGCACTATTTATAGTTGCCATTTGTATTGCTGTAATTGGGGCAACTCCTTCTTTTATTGCTAAACGTACCACATTATCTAAATGACCTTTTTCTAAAACATCTGAAGCTGTTACATCATCTGTACAGAAGCTTACACGTCTTGCAAGATATGGATTAACCTCTGTTACTGCTCTTATGTTTTCCTTTAAGAAGTGAGTAACTGATGATTCTCTAATTAACATGTGCATTCCATTTCTCATTTTTTCTACAACCTCTTCATGGTCATAGCTTTCATGATCCAATCTTATTCCTGCACATAAGTATCCATTTAATTCTTTTCCTCTTGCCATTGGCGCACAACCAAACACTGGTAATCTATTTTTTGCTGCAACCTCTATTGCACCTAAAGTATCCTCATCCTCTTCTGTTACATACTCACGAACAGTTTCCCATACTCCATAGCACTCTGGCCATTGTTGTACAACTTCATGAACTTCCTTTGTAAAGTTAAATGCTACTGTTGATTGTGGAAAGGTATATGGTGTTTTATATGGTGCACCCCAAAACACTTTTAATGGACTTTGCTTAATTTCTTTAAAAACTTCTTGTAACCCTTCAAGACCTGAAACTGAAATATACTCGTCTAATCCTGATATCATACTTGTTGTTCCTCTTGGAACTACTGCCTTTGAATAACTTGTAATACTAAGCTTACTACATTCACTGTGAATGTGCCCATCAATTAGTCCTGGTGTTAAGAACTTTCCTTCTGCATTAATGATTTGTGTGTTTTCATTGATATAATCAGAAACGTTGCCAACTGCTACAATAGTGTCTTCATATATTGCAACATCAGCTCTATAGATCTCACTAGTCATAACATTAACTAGGTTTCCTCCTTGTATGACTGTGTGGGCCTTGATAATCCCTCTTCCTGCTTTGATAAGTTGTTTTAGATTTGTCATTGTTTGTTTCATTTTTTAATTCCTCCAATAAATAGTGTTTTAGATACCCCGACTATTTCTAGTGAACCAGGTTTCCCGTCCTGCAGTATGTATCTAGACGAATTTAATGGATTAATATTTTTCTTTATGATTAAATCATTCGTGTTTTATTGATATAATCATTTGTTTTTAAATTTACTAAACTTTTAAACCATGGCAATCACGATAATTGTTTTTATTTAAAACAGTATTGTTCGTGTTTTCCTTGTTTGTATTCTAACATAGCTTTATTTATAATTCAACATTTTTTTACCATTTATCAAAAACGAAAAAACTATAGGCAAAATTTGTATACTAATTATTGCCTATAGTTATTCTAATGTTTAATCTCATAATCTATTAATTGCCAATCAATACACGACTCCTATTAACTAATACTAGTATATACTATTAATTAATTTTAACCTTAAAGGTAATAGTTACAGACTGCCCTTCAGCAATGTCGCCAATATTAGCTCCAATATTTGGATCCCCTGATACTGTACTACCATTTAACTCCATGCTTCCATTGATAAATGTTGTCCCGTTTGGAATTGTATCTATAAAAACCACATTCTTAGCTAATAAATTACCAGTATTAGTTACATTTATTGTATATGTCAGAGTGTCACCTATATTAGCATATACCTTATCTACGTATTTTCTAATACTAGATAAGTCAACATATAGTATATTTGTAACTACACTATTACTTTGTATTGAATTGCTTGATATTCCACTTGATATGGTCACATTAAAAACTAATGTTGATACTTGATTTGCAGCCAAATTACTTAATGTTACCCATGGTGATGCTGTAGGGTTTAATGCACTACTAAGCCCATCTATTGTTAAGCTTCCATTAACAAACTCAATACCATCTGGAAGTGTATCTATAACTAACGGACTAATTACCTGAGTTCCAACATTCTTAACTAACAAGGTATATTGAATTATATCAGTACTGTTAGCATATGTCCTATTAGTTAACTTTGTAATACTTACAGGGATTGGAACAAGATTTAATGGAAATGTATATGTTACTATTCCGTTCATTGTTGATGTATTAACATCTGATGATTTTATAATATCTATTATAGGCAATTGGGTATTTGTTTGAAAAGCATAAATATTACTAAACCAACCTCCCGTATAGGAGATACCTAGATTAACTGTTTTTATATTATTTTGCAAATATGCTGATACATCAAATTATGGCTTTTCTTAATCATATTAACTCCTCAAAAATCTTATATAAATCAACAATACCATAACCCCACTGAGGATTAGGATAAAAATCTCCCTTTCTTTTATCTGTGCCACGTTCTAACATTGTAATTAATGCAGGAGAATATATTTTGCTGTAATTTTTATTTACAATGGCCCACTGAAAAATTAAGGCACTAATACCTGCAACATAAGCAGCAGATACACTAGTTCCATTAACCATAACCTCCCTTCCCTCTTTGCCTATTGTTAAAATATTTTTACCAGGAGCTACAACACTTATTGTATTCTTGTACTCACCCTTAAAGCCCTTACCTGAATAATCTAAAATATTTCTATTATACTGATTATATGCCCCTACCGTTACCACTTCTGATACATCTCCAGGAATAGTTAAGGTTCCATAAGAATCTGCTGGAATAAAAACAGTACCTTCATTCTTAACACCACTTTGAGGAAGCCACATATCAAATCTTGCATTACTTCCCTTTAACAACTTCATTCTAATTTTCCATGTTCCTTGATTCATCCCTTTTATTGCAACTCTAATAAGTTGATTACCAGTGAATTCATCAGGTAAACTATTAGAAATTGATGCTTCAACTCCATCTAAAACAAACTTATTTGATAATTTACTGTTAATTTTAATTGGAATATATCCCGTTTCTTGGCCTGATGGTGAAACTAATGACATTGTCATAATATTAGGTAATTCCACCCATATTTGGACTATTATAATTTTTTCATTTTCATCAACTTTCAAGTTTACCTCTTCAACCTGCCCAACAATTTCAATTTTCCCAGAGCTATGTCCATTTGCCATCCCTTGGTGACCAGCACCTGTAACAAGAGCAATACCAATATTATTAAGTACTGTTTTAATATATGCGCCTAGTAAGCTATTACCATTATGACTACCCATTGATGTACCTAATGGAAATATTATAACCATTGGCTTTTCTCTATTACTTTTATATTTAGCTAAGAAATGCATAGCAGTTAAAATTGCTGTATTATTATAAACCGGTTGATCAGCACCTAATGCATTTTTATAGGTATAAGCCTGAACCAACTTTACAACTGCAAATTCACATTCTGGTGCTACCCCTTCATAATTTTTATTTTTCCCTCTTCCACCAACAACACAAGCGGTGGAAGTACCATGGCCTATCTCGTCCTTACTTTCAACAATACTATACGGATCCAACCCCTTACTTTTAGCTTCAATAGCTTTATTTATTTCATCTTCATAATAAACCCGTCCATATGGAACTTTTCTTATTTGGTGATTACTTTTAACTCCTTGATCCCATATAACCTTGATCCTAGACTTACCCTCATTATCTATAAATTCATCACATAAATAATCAACTCCAGTATCAATAATTCCAACAATTACCCCTTTCCCTTTTAATCCAAGTATCCTTTCATTAATTAATTCCTTAATAGTTGTATATTCTGCTTGTTTATCCATTACACTAAAATCTTCTAATGTGTATAGCTCTGCCCCAACAAAATAAACAATATAACTAAGACTACTTCCATTTTCAATTATTACCGATTTAATTTTATCGTAGCTATCTAACTCGGTATAAATATCTGTTTTATAGGAGAGTATAGCATATTTATTATCTATAACTGTAATATATAAATCCTTAATATTCTTATATGCTTCTACAATATCTCCAGTATACTGAATTAAAAAATGTGTAAAAGCATTATCTGTAAAAATATATTCAGGAACACTAAAATCTGCTCTATTCATTAAAGCTCCTCCCTTTAAAGTAAAAATGTAAAAGATCATAATGAAAAGTAAATATGAAAACTGCAAGAAGTCTTCTCCGCTACTCTTCTCTCTTCGCTCTTGGCTATTTTTTATTCTCTAAAAATCGTCTTACACTATTGTCCATTCTTTGAAACAAATTACCAATATACCCTTCATATACATTTCTCTCCATAGTTTCTTTGTAAATTCCCCCCATTACCTTAAATGTTCCTAAAAGATTTAAGAAACCATATCCTGAATCCTCATTTGGATAAATTTCATTTGATTTTTTACTAGCACCATAAATTAAATACCCTCTCATTTTTGATGTATACATAAGCGGATCATTATTTTCTACTACTCCCCATTGTAATAATAATGCACAAACACCTGCTGTAATAGCTGTTGATGTAGATGAACCAGTAAATGCCATAACGCCTCCCCCTGAAGTTGTTGAATTTATATTTACCCCTGGTGCACAAATATCAGGATTTATTAACTCATTAACATTAAAGCCCTTTCCTGATGAGGGCACATTAGCTCCATTTTGACTATTATAATAGCTTACAGTAATAACTCTTTGAGCTGAGCAAGGAATTACTAGAGTATTTAAGTAACTATATGTTAAAAAACTAGCATTATTTGATATAAATTCCTTTGGGTCTATCCACATATCATACCTTCCTTTAACTATACTCTCTCCCCTTAACTCCACCTTCCAAATACCCTTGTTAATTACATCAAAATTTAATATTATCACTTGATTTCCTGTGTAATACTCTGGATCATAAACCTCAATATTCAACTTACTAGCATCTAGTAAAAATTCTACGGTTCTTTCACTAAACACATTTGATTTAATATACTCTGTTTTTTCTCCTGAAGGGGAAACAATATTAACAGAAATTCTATCTGGAGATTGTATCCAAATAGATGCAGCAAAGTCATATACCTTCTTTTCTATGTTTAATTCAATTGTCTTTACTTCACCTTTATAAGTTAATTTCCCTGTAGCATGTCCATTTGCCTCTCCTTGATTTCCAACTCCAGCTACTAATACTATACCCCTCATCTCTCCAATTGAAGAAAGATAATTGGAAAATATACCCTTACCATCATGAGACCCCTGAGTTGCACCTACTGCTATACAAATTACTATTGGTTTCTTTAGTTTAAGTGCCACATTTTTTAAATACTCAACTCCAGCTACAATTTCACTATCATTATAAACTGGAATAATCTTTTGATTATTTTTCTTTAAAACCTTTTCGAAACTAGGAGATGTAGCAAGCTTCACTACTGCAAACTCAACATTTGATGCAACTCCCTTTACCTCCTTGTTATAACCCTTGGCCCCTGAAATACTTGCAAGCATTGTTCCATGTCCAACTTCATCCTTTGAAGGTACAATTTCATAGGGATTTTCATTATTCTTCTTTGCTTTAATAGCCCTATTTATATCTTCATTATTAAATTCCACTCCCATATAAATATTTTCAATTTTTTCTCCATTAATAATTACCTCCTCTTTCTTAGGTATTGTATTTAAGTTAAATATACTTTGATCCCAGATGGTTAAAATTCTTGATGTTCCATCTTCATTAATAAATTCCTCATTTAAGTAGTCTATTCCAGTATCAACTAAACCAATTAAAACCCCTCTACCAGTTAAATCTAAATTATCATTTTCTAAAACCTGATAAATTCCATCTGTACCACTTGGAGTAACTCCGGATAATACATATGGTGCTCTAAACTCCATAATATCAATAGATGGTACATCTACTTTCAATTTCTTCATATCTTCTTTTCTTATTGCAACTGTTGCAAGAGAACTTGTTATTTTATATCCTACTGCATAATCTATTTTTTCCATTTCTCCTGTAAAGTCACCAAAATAATGTACTAAATAGGATTCCCTATTAGCATCTTGAAATATTTTCTGTTTTTCTTGTTCCGTCATTTATATAACTCCAAATACATGCTTATTTATATAATATGAAACATCTGTGAATAATGACATTACTAATTTAAACACGTAATAAATATGTAACCTTTTCCCAACTGATTACATATAATATATTACTTCCAATCTTATATAACAGGAGAAGGCTATGAAAAAGTATCTTTTAACAGGAGCAACTGGCTTTCTAGGCTCCAATCTTACTAGAGCACTTTTAATGGAAGGCCATGAAGTTCATATTATTGTAAAACCCTCCTCTAATAATATTTGGAGGATTAAGGATATAAAGGATAAATTAATACTTCACCCTCTTGACCTAACTGACTTTAAAGGAATTATAACACTTATAAATAAAGGGAATTTTAATGTTATAGTTAACATGGCAACCTATGGTGGTTTTCACTATGAGGAAGCTGAAGAAGCCATTATAAATACTAATTTACTTTCCACATGGAACATTGTTTCATCCCTTAAAAACTCTAATATAGATATGTTTATAAACACTGGTAGTTCTTCTGAATACGGAGAAAAGCTTACACAAATGAGTGAAGAAATGGCTTTAAATCCAAATAATCTTTATGGTGCAAGTAAAGCATCCTCAACCCTATTATGTAGTTCCTATGCAAAAATAAATAAAATTCCTATGTGTACCCTAAGATTATTCTCACCCTATGGTTTTTTTGATTCACCCTCAAGGCTTATACCAACAGTTATTATAAATACACTAAAAGATAAGAGTATTTATATTTCCTCTCCAAATGGTGAAAGAGATTTCATATTCATTAATGATGTAATAGATGCTTATAAGAAAGCAGAGTTACTTAAAAATACCTATGGAGAAGTATTTAACATTGGATATGGAGCATCCCATAAGGTCTTTGAAATAATTGAAGAAATAAATAAACTCCTTCCACTTAGGAGTAAAGTTATTTATAAGAATAATAAAAGCCGCCAGTATGAGCCTATAAAATGGGAAGCTGATGTTAGTAAAAGCTACTCAAAACTATTATGGACACCAAAAACCTCCCTTTCTCTAGGCTTAGAAAAAACAATCACTTGGTTCATTAATAACCTTAATTATTATTAGGAAGGAGGACTAGTAAGAGCTTGCCACATGCACTTTACTTCTCTTGCTAAAAATAAACAATGAAGGTATCTGATTATATTGTAAAATTTATTGAATCTAAGGGTATTAACACTATATTTGGGTATCAAGGTGGGGCTATAACTCATCTTATAGACTCAATATACAAGAATAAAAAAATGAAGTTTGTATCTATGTACCATGAACAGGGCGCTGCATTTGCTGCTGAAGGATATAGTCGCCAAACCCTAAAGACTGGTGTTGCAGTAGCAACTAGTGGTCCTGGGGCTACTAACTTAATAACTGGTATTGGTAGCTGTTACTTTGATTCAATTTCATGCCTATTTATTACAGGGCAGGTTAATTTAAGTGAATACAAAAATAATAAAGATGTACGTCAAATAGGCTTCCAAGAAACTGATATTGTTTCCCTTGTTAAGCCTATTACTAAGTTTGCTATTACTATTAAAAGCTCTAAAAAAATTAGATATTATTTAGAAAAGGCTTTTTTTCTATCTAATGACGGACGTCGTGGACCTGTTCTTCTTGATATACCAATGAATATTCAAAATGAAGATATTGATGTGGACACCCTAAAAGGGTATAAAATTCCTTCTAAAAGAGTTAAGAATTTATTTCCTCTTACAGATAAGGTGCTTTTAGATGTCTTAGCCAAAATTCAAGATAGTAAAAGACCTTTAATATTATGTGGTGGTGGAATAAGAGGGGGAAATTCTATAGCAGAAGTAGAGAAATTCTTAAAGAAAACTAATATTCCAGCTGTTGTTACCTTAATGGGCCTTGATTCTATGTCCCATCACAATGAATCCTTTGTTGGCTTTATTGGTGCATATGGAAATCGCTATGGAAATCTTGCCCTTGCAAACTGTGACCTTTTGATTGTACTTGGAGCTCGTTTAACCTCAAGACAAACAGGACCCAATTATAAAACCTTTGCTAGAGAGGCAAAGATTATTCATATTGATATTGATGAAAGGGAGTTAAACTTAAAGCTTCCTGCAACAATTGCTATTAACTCCTCAATAAGTGATTTTTTAAATGGAATTACCCCCCTTATTAATGAGCTTAACTTCGATTTCTCAGACTGGCACTCTAAAATAAATGAGTATAAAAATAATTATCCGAGCTATCCAACACAAAAGAACTTCTTAGGTATAGACCCAAATGAAACAATGTATTTATTAAGTAACTTTGCTCCAAATAATACCTCTTTTATTCTAGATGTTGGTCAAAATCAAATATGGGCTGCTCAATCTTTAGATACAAAGGAAAATCAACGTATTATAGTAAGTGGTGGCATGGCTGCCATGGGTTTTGCCCTTCCAGCTGCAATTGGTGCATACTATGGGGACCCCTCAAGAGAATTTGTAGTTATTGTTGGAGATGGTGGTTTTCAAATGAATATTCAAGAACTTCAAGTTATTGTTCGAGATAAAATCCCAATTAAAATAATCCTTATGAACAATCATACCCTTGGTATGATTAGACATTTTCAGGAGCTATATTTTCAGGGTAGATATTTTGGAACCCTTGATGGATACACATCTCCTGATTTCATTAATATATGTAAGGCATATGACTTGCACTCATCTAGGGTGATTTTTTCAAGTGAATTATCCTTTCTGAAGGATATTTTTACTACTAAAGTTCCAGAATTCCTAGAAATTAACCTATCTACTAAAACCTATGTAATTCCTAAATTAGAGATGGGTCATCCAATTGAGGACCAATCACCTCTAATTAATAGAGATGAACTAAAAAAGAACATGTTTATTGATACACTAAGATAATTTAATTTAAGGTGGTAGTATTATGTATAATAAACCTCTTTTAACAATAGGTATTCCGACCTATAATAGAGCTTACTTTTTAAATCAAACCTTAAGCTTAATTGTTAAAGAAGTTATAAATGACCCTAGAGTAGAAATAGTGATTTGTGATAATGGTTCAACTGATACCACTAGAGAAGTAGTTTCAAATTATATGTCACAAACCAATAATATAGTATACTTTAGACATGCTGAAAACCTTGGCTTTGATAGAAATCTTAAAACAATTTATGATATGTCAAAGGGGCTTTTTATTAAAACCCATGGTGATGATGACTTAATTTTGCCCTCTAAAATAAATCAAATAATGAATATTATTGAAAAGTACAATCATATAGATCTTTTTTTTGTTAGTTATCATTCTGCACCATTTACTGAAGGTATTGGTATTGATAATTATATTAGAGATCTTCATCACTCTAATGGATTAACCTATATCACATCAATTATCTTTAGAAGATCTGCCTACAACAACATTGTTAATAAAGATAAATATTTAGCTAGCCATATTTATCAGTTATATATTCAAATGGAACTACTGAAAGCTAATCCAAACTATGGATTAATAGGTGGTGGTATTGTTAAACCTCACTCTGGTGGTGGTGGACGTAGATTCTATAATCTTGGAGAGGTATTTATAAAGAATTATTTCACTATTTTAAGGGAATACCTTGGACATGAGCTTTCTCAAGCTGCATATAATTCTGAGAAATCTTTTGTTCACAATAATATAGTTATCCCAATTTTAAACCAAGTTAAACGAAATGCTTTAAACCTTGATGTATCAAACTTAGAAAAATATCTAAGTGAATGGTAAAATAAAAAAGTGGCTAAATAGCCACTTTTTTAATAAATATCAGATAACTCAAGTTCAGTTGTAGATTCATTAAATCTATAGATTTCAAAAGCTTCCCCTTTAATAATCTTTCTTGGAAGCTTAATTATAAAGGTAGACCCTTCATTTTCTATACTTTCTACCTCAATTATACCCTCATGCCGCTCAACTAAAGATTTTACAACACTTAAGCCTATTCCACTTCCCTCATTTAATCTTTTAAAGGAATTATCGCACCTAGAAAATCTATTGAAAATCTCCTCAATATCATCTTGTTTCATACCAATTCCATTATCTCTAACATCTATTTCCACATAATCTTCTGTAAAAGAAAGATTTATATATATTGTGCTATTTGGATGTGAATACTTAATAGAATTTGATATTAAATTTAAAAGTATCTTTTCTATCATATTTGCATCACATCGTATATAGCATTCCTCAAGTTCCGTATCAAACTCTATGTATATATCTTTAGCCTTCCCATAATTAACTGCAGACAGGGAAATATCCTCTACTAAAGATACTATTTCATAGTTTTTAAAATCACAGCTTAATGCTCCAAGATTAATCTTTGATGTATCAATTATATTATTAATAAGCCTTAGCATTCTCTTTACATTTAACTTCATAGCACCTGAATGTTTGTTATAAATACTTTTAAATTCCTCACTATCTTTATAGGAATCCATAAGTTGAATTGTTGAGTAAAATATATTTAAAGGAGTTCTTAATTCATGGGATAGATTTGAGATAAAAATAGCCTCCTTAGTTGCATTTAGCTTTCTTTCTCTAATTTCGTTTTCAAGATTCACTCTCTCAGAAATATCTGTAAAGCTAACTAATATTTCATATCTATCATTATTTTCACTAATAATTTGTGCATTACAATCTAAGGTTCTTTTTTCTTCCTTATAATAAACCCTCTCCCTCCACACTCCATTTCTCTTAAGTTCATCGTGAATTTCTCTTCCATCTTCGCTAGATAAATATTTACTCTTTAAATGTTTCTCGTAATCCTTTAATGCATTTCTTCTTTTTAGCTGATTAATTAATCTTTTATTCATATAAGATATCTTCATAGTATTATCACATATGAAAATATTTGTATTTTTATTATTATCAACTAAGCTGTGAAATTTGGCTAATTCAATATTTAGTGATTGCTTTTCCTCATTGGAGAAATAAATTTCTACTCCAACTCCTATTATCACAATAAAGAAGGATAAATATGTAATAAAAACAGCTGTAAGTTTCATACTAAATATACTGTAATCCAAATTTAATGCAAGGTAAAAACACTTTATTCCAAGTAGAAATAAGCTCCCTCCAATAAAAGAGTATATAACCTTATTATTATGTATAGAATCTTTTATAAATCTTATGGAAGAAATAATATAACCTGCTGAAAGTAATAATCCACTTATAATATATGAATTAACAACCTCTTCATTTTGATTTAATGACACTTTACTATCAACTATTCCCACTATAACGGTTAATAACACCACAATATTAAAAAATAAAATCTTATTTTTTATTATTAACTTATATAAATTTCCCCTAAAAACCAATACTCCCATTAAAAATATCTTTAATGGTAATATTGATAAAAATAGATAATTTGCACTATTAAAATTATTGTCATAGAATATTTTATAATCAACAAATCCAAATATTATTGATACCACAAGTGTTGTATATAGTAGTAACACTATATACATAACTGAATCCTGCCACTTTTTATATAATACATAACAACAACATAGTGTAATAATACCTAAAAGTATGTTTACTGCTCTTATAAATTCCACCGTCATTTTAAAATTAGATAATCCGTCCATTTGAGTTATTATTTGTCCTACAAATGCTATTGATATAACTCCCCAAATGAATATAGTTATTTTAATAAGCATATTTTTTCTATCTACTATACTTTTTTTAATCATTTCTTTAACTTTACCTTTCATCTTATGTGTAACTTTATCTGATCGCTACCCTAAGCACTGCTACGCGCCTAGATAAGTTCTTCTAAGCATCAGATGGAGTAATGTTAAATTTCATAAACTCCACCTGATGGTAAGAATCACTTGATAAGTATATAGTAAATTAGTTTAAATAAAAAGGTTATATAATGTTTTTTATAAATGATATATAAAAAGTACTTCCAACTCCAACCTTGCTATCAACTGATATGTTACCATTATGTGCCTTTACAATTGACATACTTAAACATAATCCAATTCCAATACTAGTTGGATTAATTGAACTTTCACCTTTATAAAATCTATTAAAAATCTTTTTTTGCTCCTCCCTTTCAATACCCTCACCATTATCCTTAATTTCTATGGTTATAGTAATTGGAGTTTCATATAAACTTACTTCTATCCTTCCATACTCCTTAGTGTGTTCAATGGCATTTTTTATAATATTACTAATAGCTTCTGATATCCATCGTCTATCGTGAAGGAATTTTATATCCTTATTAGCTTTAAAGGATATAGTTTGATGCTTTTCATCCCCTTTAATCTTAAGAGGAGCTATACTCTCTTCTACTGTATTATTAAGTGATGTTTCCTCTTTGTTATAATTAACCACATTACTTTCAAGCCTTGCATATTTTAATAAAGTTTTAACTAACCAATCCATTCTCTCTAATTGTTCTTTTGATAAATTAATAAATTCTCGTACTTCCGCTCCATCCATATTTTCATATTCAGTTAAAATTTCATTATACATTGTAAGTGCCATTAATGGAGTTTTTAATTGATGGGATATATCGTTTATTATATTCTTTAAGTTTATTTTTTCCTCTTGTAATAAATAAATGCTGTTATCTATTCTATCCTCCATTAAGGAGAACTTTGATATAAATTTGTCTAAACTTCCGCTATACTTATCACTATTTTTATCAACTTTTTTATCCTCAATAATATTTTCAGCTCTATAAGATAAATTATTTACTTCCTTATATAAAGGATTAATAAACTTAATTAAAAAATAAATAACTCCAAGTATACTAATTACTACTATCCCAAATAATCCTAAATAAAACAAAGTATTAGAAGTCTTTATTAATGGATTATCACTATATTTCAAATTGTATCCATAAGAGTATTTACCTAAATACCCCTCCCCAAGGAATGCATTTCCATTCTCTTTCCCAAGAATAATTGGAGCAATTTTCACGGCAAGCTCTGGATTTTCCTCTAATATTTTTCCCATTATCTCATTATTTTGATTTATTATATCTTTATTTACTTTATTAACAAATACACTGTAAAATGTGCCTATTAATAAACATTGAATAAGTAGTGTAATAACTATATACTTAATTATTTTTACTCTTTCATCATTATGTTGAAAAGGAATCACGATTTCACAACCTTTCCTATCCACTTATACCCAACCCCTCTAACTGTTGCAATTAATGTTGGATTCTTTATATCCTCCTCTATTTTTTCTCTTAATCTTTTTACATAAACACTTAATGCATTATCATCTATATAATTACCATCAATATCCCAAACCTTTTCTAATATTGTGGTTCTAGTTAACACATTAGGAGCATTTTCCATCAACGTTTTAAGAAGCTTATACTCATTTAATGTTAATGAAATTTCTTCATTATTTTTTGTTACTATATGCCCTCCAATATCTATTTTAATACCCTCACTTGTTAAACTTTCATTTTCTTTAATTTCACTTTTTATAACCTTTCCTTTTCTTCTAAGAACAGCATTTATCCTTGACACTAGTTCCTTTATTTTCACTGGCTTTGTAACATAGTCATCCCCACCTATGTCAAGACCTGTTACAATATTAAACTCCTCATCACAGGCTGTCATAAAAATTATTGCAACATCATTATTTTTCTCTCTTATTTCACTACAAAACTCATATCCATCACCATCTGGAAGCATTAAATCCAGTAAAATAAGGTCTATTTCATCATTTAATAGTTCCCTAGATGTTTTCAAATTTAATCCATGAACAACATTAAATCCTTCCTTTTTTAAACTATAAATAACTGCAAGGGCAACTGCTCTGTCATCCTCAACTAATAAAATATTTTTCATATAATCCTCCTACAATTCTTTTGAAACCTTATTTGTTCCAATATATATTCCTATTACATTTATTATTAAAATTAATATACTTCCAACAATCATACTACCATATGGTATGTATAAACTTCTAACTCCTCCTGAAAAGTATAGTCCATTATATATAATAATCAATATTATTATGGAAAGTCCAATTCCAATTATTGTTGATATAATCCATTGAATAAATCCTTCTAAAAATAATATCTTTTCAAGTCTTTTTCTCTTCATTCCTATTGCATATAATATATCTATTTCATCTTTTCTTCCTTTAATATGCATTATTTTATTATTAATAATGTTAATTCCCCCAATAATTGAAGTTAAGATAATTATTAAATATCCAATTGATACTACACCACTAATTTCACTTATTGATGATTGTCTATCCTCAATATTGTTAATAAAGTGTCCTTTATAAATATCTGCAACTCCTTTTATATCTTCCATTGCATCTCCCTTATTAACACCATCTTTAATTGATGTTATAATATCTATTCTACAATTCCCTAAATTAGGGGAATTTAATATTTCTTTATTTTTCTCATAATACTTCTTTGAGGCAATTATTACAATGTTATTACTATATTGATATGTTGACTTTCTAACTAAACTTTCCTTGTTTATATCTCCTAAATACTTAAATTCTAACTTTTTATGAAGCCCACTTTTATCCATACTTATTAATTCATCCTCCATAGAAAGTCCACTTATGTATTCATTTTTTCTTGGTAGTAATGTAAAAGTATCTCCCTTTTTAAGAGGTAATTCTTTTTTATCTCCTCTATTTAAAATTGGTAAATAATTAGTTTTACCTCCAATTAACACTCCATCTTCATCTAAATCTTCTAATTTTATATCCGACCCTTTATTATCCTGTAAAATGAAATTAATAGACTCATCATCTAAAATTAACAATTTTATCTTATTACTAAATAAATATTCCCTACTTCCATCCTTTAAAATTTTATATACTTCCCCCTTTTTTTCATCTCCATCTATTCCATCAAATAACCCTTGAAGAGAATAGTCAATTGTTGAATACACCTTATCTAGTGTGCCAACTTCTAACAATTCTTTCTTATACTTATTAGCTTGAGATAAAATATCCTCTTCATTTGTTTCAATACCAATATAAGCATCCTTTGTATATGTTTCCTCATACTTATATCCATTGATTAATGTCATTGTGTATGAATGAATAACTAATAAAAATGTTAAAATAATTCCTGCTACCATTGAGTTTATTATAAAAGTTCTATTATTTGCTCTCATATTCTTATAAGAAAAGCTCCAATCAAAACCTAAGAACTTTCTTAAAAACATAGCTTTTCTTTTAATGATTTTTTTATTATTTGATTTATTTTGACTCTGAATTGGTGATATATTTGAAAGCTTTATTATTGGTATTGCAGTTGCCATCACAATGTTTACCATTGTAAGAATTGTAGTTAATACAATTATATTTGGATAAATTTTAAATGATAGTTCATACCCTCTAAATTCATTCATTTTACTAAGAACACCACTTGCTATCACATATGCAACTCCTTGAGAAATTATTATCCCTGGTATTATTGAAAATACCCCTAGATAAAGTGTTTCCTTTAACAACATTATTGATATTTTACTCTGTGTTGCACCTATGCACTTTAAAAAAGTAAATTGATTTATTCTCTCCTTTATACTTATGTCAATAGCTCCATAGGTTAAAAATGTAGTTAAAACTAATATTCCAAAGTATAATACAAACTCAATTAAAATATTATGCTTTATTAACCCAGAAAAATCTATTCCATAACTATATAACAAATGTGAGTTTACTATAAATTCTGAATTAGTAATACTTGTGGTAATTTCTTTATTAAATGCCTTTGCAATACTTTCAATACCCTCTTTTTTATTTACTCCATCCACTGTATCAAAGGCTAAATTTATATTACTTAATTTTTCTTCACCTAAAATTGATATACCATTTATATACCCTGGTCCATCTGATACACTATCCTCAAAATATCCTACTATTTTATACTCTTTATTCCCTATTATTATGGTTTCTCCAATTTTCTTATTTAATTTTACTTTCCCTATTTGATTAAAAACAACTTCATTACTGTATTTTGGCCATGTACCTTCACTTATTTTTACTAAATCTTTAATAAAGGCCTCATAGAAAATCTCATCTCCTTGGCATACTATTATTTCCCGTGCTTTATCTTCAACTGTTTCAAATACCCCTACATTGTTTGTATATATATTATTTTTTAATACCTCTATATCTTCGCTACTTGCATTTCTAATTATTGCTTCATAGCTTGGCAATGTATCCATTGCCTTTAATATTTCTATCTCCTTATTGTACTCCTTAACATACCCTACGGTAGTAAATAATATCATACCCAAAATTATTCCAATAATAATTATTATGTTTCTTTTTTTATTGACTTTAAAACTTCTATCTACTAAAAGATTATACTTCTTCATGCTTCACCTCTTGCTATAACTATAACTCTCCATCTTTTATAGTTATAACTCTATCTGCCATATTTGCAATTCTCTCATCGTGGGTAATTAAAATTAGTGTTTGATTATATTTTCTAGCAGAATACTTTAATAATTCCATTATATCCATAGCTGTCTTTGAGTCTAAATTTCCTGTTGGTTCATCTGCTAATATTATTGATGGTCTATTTGCAAGAGCTCTTCCTATTGCAACTCTCTGTTGTTGTCCACCGGATAGCTCTGATGGGAGATGATTAATCCTCTCCTTTAACCCTAACATTTTAATTAGCTCCTCTTTATACTCTTTGTTCATAATGCCATCATCTAAAAGTACTGGCATTTCGATATTTTCTTCTACAGTAAGTACAGGAATTAAGTTAAATAATTGAAAAACAAATCCTATTTTCCTAAGTCTTAATAATGCTGTTTCATCTTTATTTAGTTCACCTAAGCTTTTACCCTCTATATATACCTCTCCTGAGGTAGGTTTATCAATTCCACCTAGAATATGTAATAGGGTTGTTTTTCCTGATCCTGATGCTCCAACTATTGCAATGAATTCCCCCTTGTTTATTGTTAAATTTATATTTTTTAATGCATCTACTTTATTTTCCCCTCTACCATAGGTTTTATAAACCTTAATAAGTTCTATTACCTTCATTTTAATCCTCCATACATTAATTTTCGCTAAAAGGGCTAATACACAAATGTGTATAGCCCTTAATATTTTAATTCACCTCTAAACATTGATAATACTCCCATCTCTAGAGATGGGAGTTATTATTGAATCCACCGATGAATAAATTCTTCTAAACTTCAAATTATATAGTAGTAATTCCATAACCTCTTCTTGAAGCTAAAAATTATTTAATTTTTTATATCCTTCTTAGTAAATACCACAAATGTAATTGCTAAGAATATTACTGATAATACTACTAATTGTAATGCTCCTCCAGCAAAGTTAAATTGCAATCCATACTGTGTAGATATATCTTGAGCTAAACTTGGCATTAATCTTATATAAGATGAATTTATATAAGGAATAAATGTATTTATAAGCCAAGTTAACTTTGATGATATTAGCATTACAGAAATTGGTCCAACACCCATATATAATACCATACTTGTTGCTACAGCAATAGCAGTATTTCTTGATAAAGTTGATATCATAAATACAAGTGATGATATAAATAATAAACTTGTAGATGATATTAATATTTTTGGTATTAAATAGCCAATAAAGCTACTCTTTACTATTTCTGTACCATTCATACTTAACAGTGGTGTTGCATATGTGTCAAATCCAAAAACTACTCCTGTTGAAATATATAGAATTCCAATACCTAGAACAACTATTGATATTCCAAAGAACAGTACTGCTAGTAATTTTGAAAGTAATATCTTCCATCTTGAGGCTGGTCTAATTAACAACAATCTAATTGTTCCCTTAGAAAACTCTGTTGCTACTATTCCTCCTCCTATTATAATTGAAATCACAATAGCTAATACTATGTAAATTTCATAGGTTTTATCTAAAGTACTTCTTGCATCTGTAATATCATTTAATGATGGTATATTGTTTTCTAATCCATACCAAATTTCTTTTACTTTTCTAATTCTGTTATTTCTCTCATTATTAAAGTTTTCTACATATTTATCATATGTCATTGCTATCCCTTGCATAGTAGCTTGAGATGAATATTCTTTTTCTCCAAGTATGTCTTTATTAATTTCTCTTACTTCACTATCAATTGTTTTAAGTGAAGAATTTTTCCAATTATTTTCTTCAAAATCAATTTTATTTTCTAATCTAAAATTATTTAATTTATTTTCAATCTCAAACCCTGCAATTGACTTTTTAGAACTTTCAGCTTCAAGTCTTGCTGCCTCTAATGCTTGCTTTCCTTCTTCATCCTTAGGGTTCTTTGCTAATAATTTTTCATACTCAGCTATTGTTTGTTTTTCTACATCAATATATTCATTTGTTCTTCTTATAGTTGATTTTGTATGTGCCATATAATCATTATTTTTAATGATATTTAATGATTCATCTCTAAGTTTAGTATATTTTTCTTGAACTTCTTTTCTCTTTGCTACTGGCATTTTATAAAATTCAGCAACTTCCGATGGGTCTGTAGCTTGAAGATTTTGCATTACAACATCTTCCTTATATCCAGCTAAAACGAAGTTCATTGCAGCTAATTTATAAGATAAATACTTTGATTGCTCTGCTTCTAGCTGCTTCCAAGTACCGTAAGGTATTTCATTATCAACTATTAGTTGTCTGTAATCTTTTTCTATATTTGCATAAGCTAATAGTATTTTACCCTTTTCACTTTTATCCTTACTTAAGTTTTCTATATTTAAGATTTCATTCTCTAGCATGTATTTATCATTTTCTAAAGAATAATTTTCTGTTTCACTATTTGGAAATTTGTTAATAATCATTGGAAGTAATATTGCAGATATAAGTATTACTGCTAATATTATTTTTATACTAGGTTTTTTAAACTGTTTTGATATTTCATTATATGTTATTTTAAATAATTTCATAAAACTTCTACTCCTATCTTATCTGATCCTTTGATCCCTTAGTGATTTCCATAAATTCATCTTCTAAGGTCTTATTAATTACAGTTACCTTATATACACTTATCTTATTCATTATTAATATCTTATTAATTTCTGCTAACTCTTCTCTTCCACAGCTAACTATTAAACTTTCTTCTTTTAAATCCACTTTAATCTTTGGTAAATTGTCATTAATTAGCTTTTTAGCAACAGAAGCATTATCAACTTCGATACTATGTGTATTAATATCGTTACGCTTATTTTCTTTAATATCATCCATAGTTTTAATATCTATCATTTTTCCGCCATCAATAATTCCAAATCTATCACACATAAGCTCCATTTCACTTAATAAATGACTTGATACCATTACAGCTAACCCATCTTTTTCAGCTAATTTTCTCAATGTTTCTCTAAGTTCTTTAATTCCCATTGGATCTAACCCATTTGTTGGTTCATCTAAAATTAATAACTTTGGTTTATGTAATAATGCTTGAGCTACCCCTAATCTTTGTCTCATTCCAAGAGAATATTTGCTTACCTTGTCATTTATTCTATTCCCTAGTTTAACTAAGCTTACAACCTCATCTATTCTTTCTTTAGTTATACCTTCATGCATTCTTGCATAAAGCTTTAGATTATCCATACCTGTTAAATATCCATACATTTCTGGGTTCTCAATTATTCCCCCTACACCACTTAGTGCTTTTTCAAATTCTTTTTTTACACTGTGTCCATCTATGTATATTTCACCTTTACTAATACTATAAAGTCCTGTAATCATCTTTATTGTAGTAGTTTTACCTGCTCCATTTGGTCCTAAGAAACCAAATATTTCTCCTTTATTTATTGAAAAAGAAATATCCTCAACTAAGGGCTTACCTTCCATTATTTTACTTACATTCTTCAACTCTAAAACTGCCTTCATAACTTAACCACCTTTCTAATGCTATTGTTACCTTATATATAATTTTTAATATTAGTTTTTCCAAAAGCATCTTACAAAATACAGTATATATTTTATTTATTACATACCACTTATTTTAATCTTACAATTTAATAACAATGTTATTATCATATATTTTTCTACTAAGTATATAATCTAATTTTAATTTATATTTAAAAATAAGTTTATTTATTCGACACTATATGGTATCATTTACATATAATGTTTTTTATTTTACATTTTTAGGGTTGAGAGGTGATGTAATGAAAAAAAATAAAAAGGTATTCTCGCTATTTATGGTGGTGATAATTTTATTATCAGGAGTTATATCTTATTTTCTTTTTTTTAATAAGGTTGATAGGGCTAAACTCCAAGGAATGTTAGATGATATTAATTCCACATGCAATAGTGTTGTAACTAATGCAATTGAACATGAAGAAAAATATTTAGATTTATTTGAAAAGGAAACAGATCCATTTACAAAGGGAAAATACGCTTCTGTATTAGTTTTAATTAATTCTGTAAAGGGTGATGCAGATAACATAAATAAATACGGTAAGCTTGCAGTTGAAAATTATTTACAGGTTCCTGGGGGTGAACTTTTTGCAATTTCTGAAAATAAATACATAGCTTGGTCAATGACAAGAATAGGGCGTTATTCTGATGCCTTTTTAGCTGCAAATGAATTATTAGAAATTGTTAATCAAACTGATTCAGGCATTTTAACTAGGGATGAAATTATAGATACCGAAGCATTAGTTTATTCTATTTATCTACTTATTTATTCAGAGTTTAAAATAACTGATAAAGCTAAGGTTTATTATGATAAGCTTATGGATATACAGTTTACTGATGAACTACTTTTATCTAGGGGAGATAAAATTTATTATAGTTTATTTCAATATGCTCATGCCACTGAGAATTATGAGCTAATGCTTGATATTTCAAAAAAATCTTATGATTTACAAATAGAATTGGATAAAGCTAAGGGAGGGAACTTTTCTGATGCTGTTTTAGTTAATGTTGGTGTTAGTAATCTTCTTTTAGGAAACCTTGATGAGGGTTTAGAACAAGTAAAAGCCTCTGAAAAAGCAATACTTGAGCTTAATGATGAATATTCACTAAACACTGTATATGAGGGGTACTTCCTTTACTATAAAGAAAATGGAAATCATAAAGAAGCCCTTAAATTTCTTATAAAAAAACTTGAGATATTAAAGAAATACAATGATATTATTAGATATAATGAAGCTCTTAATAATACAATTAAATTTATTTCTTCTAACAACTTAGACCATGACTTAACTCCATATTATGAACAATTTTATTCAACAGAGCTTTCCTTAAGGGAAGATGGTGCAATTGAAAATCTCCTTTCTACTCTTTTAACTGTAAATAATGAGCTAAATAAGAGTAAATTATCTGCAATAAATAAAACTGCATCAATTTCTAAGTTTACAACACTTGTTTTAGTGATATTAACTATGGTTTTATTAGGTTTAGTCCACAGATTATTTACTTTATATAAGGTTAAAAAAGAAAGTGAAAAGAAATTATCTGATACTTTAAAGTATGATTATTTAACTAAAGTCTATTCTAGAAAATATGGTTATGAGAAAATTAATACCTTAATTAATAACAAAATCAATTTTTCTCTTGCTATGATTGATATAGATAACTTTAAATCAATTAATGATACCTTTGGACACTCTGTAGGTGATGATGTTTTAAAAAGCCTATGTTCATTGTTCTTGACCCACTTAACAGGAGATGATTTCATTTTAAGAGCTGGTGGGGAGGAATTTATTGTGGTATTTGTTAATAAGGATAAGAATAAATCTTTAGCTTTACTTGAAGAGTACAAGGTTCTTTCAGCTAATATTTATATGCCAAACAAGAGTATTCTAACCTTTAGTGGAGGAATTGCTAGCTTTAATGATGAGTCCTTAGATTCATTGATTAATAGGGCTGATACCTTGTTATATGAAGCTAAGAATACTGGGAAAAATAAGATTTTATAGAAGTTATATTTTTAGGTAAAAAATAAAAGGTAAGAGTGAAGAGTGGAGGTGGAAACTCCCTATGGGTTTTATTCTCCATCCTTCTTTGCTCTCTTACTTTAAAAGCTTTAGGGCTTCTTTTGCTTTAATTGTTTTATAGCTTGATAAGTTTTTCAAGTATTTAAGGTTAAAATTAGATGTCTTGAATATATTGCTGTTACTATACACCCTTTCAATAAAATCTGTCATTCTCTCTGTGGATATTGATAAATCAAATATTGATAACATTCTTATATAAAAGGCTCCAATAACTAACTCTTTCTCATTAATCCACTCATCTCTACTTGAAATATTATCTATAATTTCTTGTATTGTTCTTGAAAGTATTAAATTAATCTCATTTATAGAGTTATCTACTATAAACTCAATACTATCCACCTTTAAAAATACTTCTGCAATGACTAATATTAATTCTTCTTCCATTTCACTTGATAATGATTCGCTATACTTATCTTTCAATAAACTTAGAGATGGATTTGATGTAAAACACTCCTTAAAGAATATTATAAATGCTTCAAAATCCTCTATATTATTTAATGGTTCAATTTCAAAAATAATTCTAAAGAATAGATTCCATTGAAACTCAGTATTTATTGCACCTAGTAACTTATTTCCTATCTTTTCTTCAAATATATCATTAAAAACTGCATCTCTCTCAAATGATATTTCACTATCAAACCTTGTATCTAAACTATTAATTTCATTTAATCTAGAAAGAATTTTAATCATATTATCTGTATAGTCTTTTTCCTTATCTCTTAAGAAGTATCTAAGTATAGTGTCGCAAGGCTTCTTAAAATCCACCACAAACCCTAAGTTCTTCTTCATTTTAACTGCATAGGCATCATATATTATTTTACTAAGTAACTTCTCAAACTCATCATGTCTTTCTCCATTGTTTTCTTTTGCATTAAATTGATTATAAGTTACAAGTAATTGATGGTCTATCATCATTAAGTTCTTCTTAATGGAACTCATAATGTCCTTTATATAGGAATCTATTAAATGATATGAGTTATTTTTATATATTATTTTGTGCTCAATTTCTCCCCAAAATATATTAACTAGGGACTTTATTTGAACCTCAAAAGAAATTTCTCTTTCCTTTAATAAGTATTTTCCATCAATTCTATATATACTAAATCCATTTTTCTGATACTGTGGTTGTGGTGTTGATATCTCAATTGATATATTTTCATTGTTGCTATTAATGCTATATCCGTTATGTAGTAATATATTAAAGTGCTCTCTTAGTATCTTATACACTTCTTCCTCATCTTTTATGAATCTACATTCTAGCCTTATCCCTATTAAGTCTGATAGTCTATTTATTAATTCTTCTGGTGTATATCCTTTTTTATAATAATTATTTCTAATAATTTTCTCTTTTAAGCTTTCTTTTCCCTTTACTCTTGAACTTATATTAATATATCCTTCACAATTTTGTTGAAGGATCTTATTGAAATATTCTTCTATTTCCTCACTTATTTCAGTTAGTTCATTTTTTACATCATCTAATTCCATAAGTGTTTCATCTATGAACTTAAACATTTCTAGTGCCATATTCTCACCCTTTCTTAATAATATTATTCTACCTTAAAAAGATTAAATCCACTAATTTTTTTTAAAAACTTCACAAATTCATAACATTTTTAAATACTACCTCAC
>JBOFVP010000110.1:0-1254 GCA_051653165.1 Clostridium sp. | reverse complement strand
ATGTCAAAACTGATGGAATAACAAATACCAAAAGTGGAGGTGCTGCATTACTTGTTCACTATAAGGACTCTAATAATACTTGGATAGAGAAGCAGAGTACGCCTGTAAATGGAACAGTTGATTGGAAAAAAACTAAGGTAACATTCACAGTTCCAATGAATGCAGCAGATGGAACTGTAATAGTACGTACAGTATTAACAGACGAGACTGGGGCTGCTTATTATGATGGATTAATATTAGAGGGGGGAGTTGTTGATTCTACTATTATCAATAGTCCTGAAAATAGAGGAGTAGATCAAATCACAACCCAAGCAACATATACTCCAGATGGAAGATTTAAAGAGACAGTAAGAGGTGCTAGGGGGGATGTTGTAAAATATAGCTATGATAATGTTACAGGAAATATAGATAAAATTACTTTAAAAAATGGTACAAAGGAAATTGTAATAGATAATGATTATGATATAAATAACAGGTTAATACAGGTAGCACAGCTAAATGGAACCAATGTAGTTAAAAATGGATACTCTTATAAAAATGATAGATTGGAGACAATAACATCATCATCAGGAGTTAGATATTCATTTATATATGATGAATTTGGAAATCAGAAAGACATAAATATAGGGAAAAATAAACTTATAACTAAAGAATATGACATAGAGTCAGGAAATTTATTAAAATTAGTTTACGGTAATGGAGATATAATAGAAAACTTATATGATGGAAGTAATAATATAAAAGAAAAGAAAATTAATGGAGAAGTAACGGTTAAATATTATTATAACAATCAAGGAAATATTGGGTTAATAGAAGATATTAAGAATGGTGTTTCATATAAATATATATATGATTTAGCAGATAGGTTAATAAATATTGAGGATTCTACAGGAAATTCATTTTCGAGTAGCTATGATATAAGTAATCTAATTAACAAGGAAATTACCACAATTAACGGTGTTAAGATTACAACAGGATTTGAGTATGATAAAGATAGTAAAATAAACAAAATAAGTTTGAACTCAGGTAGAAGTGTAGAGTATAAATATGATAAAATAGGAAGAAATAGTGATAAAACAATAAACTTAGGAAATAATATAAACTATCAAGTAGGAATAAAGTATTTAGAAGGAGTAGATTATTCAAGTACTAAACTCATAAAAAAGTATATTAATAACGGAAAAGAAATAATATACGATTATGATGAGCTAAATAGAGTTAAATCAATAACTAGAGAAGGAAAGAAAAATATAT
>JBOFVP010000109.1:0-1875 GCA_051653165.1 Clostridium sp. | reverse complement strand
AAATACTCAGAAGCAGAAGCATTTGAGCTAATCATTGAAGAAGATTGTGAAGAAGAGATTGATTTAAATGATTTGGCAGATGAAATATTAGAAAGATTAGCTAATTCAAGTTGTGTGAAGTGTGAAGTGGTTGATATTTTAGAAGAGTTATTAGAGGAATAAATATGAATAAAATTAAAGTAAACATAAAATATGGGAATCCAATTATTAACGGAAATAAAGTTGAAGTACCTGTTTTTATAAATGGAAATAAGGTAAATTCATTTTTTGCAACACTTAATAATTAAATTAAAAAGAGTCTAAGAAATTAGGCTCTTTAATATTGCCCTTGGCAAGTCTACCGACAGTTTCTTCCCCAAAAATCCACCTATTCGGTGTATTGTTTGTGAAAGAATTATTTATTTATGAAATTATATAAGGACAATTTGATTGTCTTACTCCTACGAGGGTAAGCACTTCTTCCACAATTATAAGTGGTTGCCCTTATATGATTAGGTGTGGAAGCCTTTATCGTAAATAAATTGTAGGAGGTCATTAAATGCAAAAGGAAATATCTCATGCGGATAGATTAGACAAATTAAAAATGGATATATCTTATGTTCCTATGGTAACAGTTGATGGAGAATGTGTGGAATTGCATAGTCAAACATTAGAAACTATATCTCAAAGGATAATATATTCATTGGAAGAAAAAGAAGAAATCGAGAATAAAAAAGAAAAGGTTAAGGAAATTCTTGAAAAGAAGGCAAATCAGACTGAGTTTCATACTCATATATTAGAAAAATATGGTCACTTTTATTTTAATTTTTATAAAAGATTTGACAATATTGAAAGACAATATTTGTTTAGGTTTTTATATTTGTGTAGCTATATGAATTATGATAACTACTTATCTAATGGTGTAAAACTTATTAAAGAAGGAGACTTGCAAGAATTATTGAATCTAAAAGAAACTGAATACAATAAGACTATTTCAATATTAAAGAAAAGTTGTCTTATCACTATAAATAATAATCATACAGTGTCAGTAAACAACAAGTATTGCAAGAAAGGAAAAATAATTAAGAATGGTAAAATAGAGGTGATTAGAATGTTTGATAATGCTATAAAAGAGTTATATAAAAATGCAGCACCTAGAGAGCATAAGAAGTTAGCACTACTAATAGAGTTATTACCATACATAAATCTAAAATATAATATTGTGTGCAAAAACCCTAATGAGGAGTTTAGAGAAAATATAACGCCATATAAAATGACAGAATTGTGTGCATTGTTAGGTTATGATAAAACTCATTCTGCAAGATTAAAGAAGGATCTTTTTAAATTAAGAGTTAATAATGAAAAAGTTATTGGAATTTTTGAAGATGATGATGGCAAAGCTATATTTATAAACCCTAGAGTTATGTATAAAGGTACAGAAATAAACATATCGTTAGAGGACTTGTTTTGTATTAATAAGTAAATACCAAGAGTACATAATTGGTGTCAGACTAGTGTTTAAGCCATTTATCAATCACAGAATGGCTAGTTTTTTCATTATATAAACACAGAATGGCTAATTTAATTAAATTTAGTTTTTAAAAAGAGATTGAGTTAACACTTAGTCTCTTTTTGTTATGTTTGGAATCTATTAAAAGGTAGAAATACCTGACATTGATTGATGAGTTTCATTATTCATGCCTTTAGGGGATAGTCAGGCGTCACTTTTGCTATGCAACTGCTGACTATCTTTTAATGGATTATGACCTTTTGACGAGGGTAGTCCAAATAAATTTATTTTATGTGAAAGGAATGATGCAAAATGGATAAAATCCAAGAATTTAAATTAGAAGATGCAAAAAAGCATTTGGTAGAAGATATTATTAAAATGGGGGA
>JBOFVP010000108.1:0-30409 GCA_051653165.1 Clostridium sp. | reverse complement strand
CCTTTTAATGTTGGAACTATTTCAAATTTAGTCTCTTTACCTTTACTTATAACTAAAGTAATAGTTGAATCCTCTGTAACAGGACTTCCTGCTACTGGATCTTGACTAATAATAATTCCTACATTAACATTATCGGAATATTCTTCCCTAACAACAATATTTTCAGGTTTAATTCCGAAATCTTTTGTAATTTGTTCTTTTGCCCTGTCAATACTTTGTCTAGTATAATCAATAAACTTCTTAGATGTTTTACCAGCAGAAATATAAACAGTTATTTCTGCTCCCTCGTCTACCTCTGCCTCATCAGGTGTTATCTTTATTACCTTACCTTCTTCTACATCATTACTATTTTCCATAACTTCACGATACTTTAAACCAGCATCTATCACAGTTTTATATGCTATTTCCTTATCTAAACCTACAAGTTTCGGAACTTGTATCTTCTTTATCTCAGGAACTTTCTCCCCTGAACCACTAAAGAATATAAAAGCACCAACACCAACTGCTAATAAAGCAACTACTGCAATGATACCTCCAATTAGTCCCTTGTTTGATTTCTTAGCTTTTGAAGGCTTTCTATCATCATAATACTCGTCATCATCGTCATCTTCATCTTCATCATCATAGTAATCATTACTATAATTATTCTTCTTCACTGTTGTTGGTTCCACTTTACTTGTGTTTGATTTTACAGCATCCATTATAATTGTGTGGTCTCCTGTATTATCAACCATTCCCGCAACAGAACCTAATATAACATCAGGATTCTCTTTTATTTTCTGAAGATCTGTTATTACTTCTTTTGCATTTTGATATCTCTTATTTGGATCTTTACTCATTGCCTTTAAGATTAATGCATTTAAACTTTCTGGCACTCTTAAATTTATTTGTTTTGGTGGAACTGGTTCTTCTTGAATATGTTTTAAAGCAATTGTTACAGGTGATTCTCCATCAAATGGTAATTTCCCTGTTGCCATCTCGTATAATACAATACCTAACGAATATATATCAGTTCTGTTGTCTATAAAGCTACCTTTTGCTTGTTCCGGTGAAAAATAATGAGCTGATCCCATTATTGTTGTCGTATTAGTTAATGTTGCTGATGAAGCAGATTTTGCAATTCCAAAATCTGTTACTTTAATAACACCTTCTTCTGTAACTAATATATTTTGAGGTTTAACATCTCTATGAATTATATTATTTCTATGTGCACAATCTAATGCCTTTGCAATTTGAATCCCTATAGTAATACAGGTTTCATAATTCAATTTACCAAATTGTACTATTACTTCTTTCAATGTTTTACCTTTAACATATTCCATTACAATATAATTTAACTCGTCTTGTGTTCCTACATCTAAAACATTAACTATATTATTATCTGAAAGTGTTGCTATAGCTGTTGCTTCTCTTTTAAACTTCTCAACAATATCAGCATTATCACAAAGCTCCTTTTTTAATATCTTAACAGCAACAAATCTATTAAGCTTATTACATTTTGCTTTATAAACCTCTGACATTCCACCTTCGCCTATTTTTTCAATTAATTCATATCTGTTACCTAGTATCAAACCAATCATCTTACATCTCTCCTCCAAATAACAATACTGTTATATTATCCCTTCCACCTTTAAATTTTGCAAGATTAACCATTCGTTCACATGCATTAGCATAGTCTTTTTCATCTTGTATAATCTTTATGAATTCCTCTTTTGAAACTTCATTTGCTAACCCATCAGAACACAATAAAAATGATTCATATTTCTCCTTAGGTATTTCAAATATATCCACTTCAACTATTATATTAGTTCCAATAGCTCTTGTGATAATATTTTTTTTAGGGTGCTTAATGGCTTCCTCTTCTGAAATCCCTCCAGTATCAAGTAATTCTTGAACTAATGAATGATCTTTGGTTATCTTATCAATCATCATTTGATTAATACCAAAGCAACAACTATCTCCAACATTACCTACCTGAACAAATTCACTAGTTATGAAACATGCTGTTATAGTTGTTCCCATACCAGTTAAATTGTCTCCCTGTAAGGATTTCCTAAAAATCTTTTCATTTACATTTAGTATTGCATTTTTTAAAAGTTCTCGTTTATCTTTTTTTTCGTAATTTTTATTTATATAATCTACTATTCCTTTTGCTGCCATTTCACTAGCAACCTCACCAGCGTTATGACCACCCATTCCATCTGCTACAACATAAATACCGTATCTTTCATTCTCATCATATAACGCATAATCTTCATTTAGTGATCTAACCATTCCAATATCACTAACTATACCAATCATATAATCCTCTCCCCCTGATTTTGGGCAAATCCACCTAATTCTCTTCTATAAAACTTCTTCTAAGCTGCCCACAAGCTGCATTTATATCGCTTCCCATTTCTCTTCTTATAGTGGTCTCAATTCCAAAATTCTGAAGTATTTCCGAAAAATCTTCTATAGTTTTCTTTGAACTTCTCTTAAAGGTATTTTCCTTAATTTCATTTACTGGAATTAAATTCACATGACATAACATTCCTTTTAAAAGCTTTCCTAGTGATTTAGCGTCTTCCTTACCATCATTAACGCCTTTTACTAATGAGTATTCAAAGGTTATTCTTCTTTTTGTTTTATCAATGTAATACTCACATGCATTTAATAGTTCAGCTATTGAATATTTGTTAGCTATTGGCATTATTTCTCTTCTTTTTTCATCACTAAAAGCGTGTAATGAAATAGCAAGAGTTATATTCATCCCTAAATCTGCTAACTCATGAATTTTAGGAACAATTCCACAGGTTGATAGCGTTATATGTCTTTGCCCTATATTCAATCCATATTCTGCATTAACTAACTTTAAAAATTGAACAACATTTTCAAAATTATCTAATGGCTCTCCGCTTCCCATAAGTACAACATTTGATATTCTTTCATTGATATATTTTTGAGCAACCATTATCTGAGAAAGAATTTCCCCCCCGGTTAAATTTCTAACTCTTCCATCTAATGTAGATGCACAAAACTTACATCCCATTCTACAACCTACTTGTGTAGATATGCATATAGAATTTCCATGCTTATAACGCATAACTACACTTTCAATTATATTCCCATCTTTGAATTTTAATAATAGTTTAATTGTTCCATCAATAGAAGAATTATAAGCTTTTACGATTTCAGGAACTTCCACACAAAAATTATCAGATAATTTTTGTTGAAGTCCCCCTCCAAGATTTTTCATTTCACTAAATTGCCAAACCTCTTTATATATCCATGAGAAAACTTGCTTTGCACGAAAAGCTCCTTCTCCATTTTCTTTCATCCATATTGATAAATCTTCTAAACTAAAATCTAAAATATTTTTCATTTGTATCTCCTACTTAACCTTAGTTAATTTTGCAATATAGAATCCATCCATATACTCATTTGGTAATACAGTTAAAGTTCCATCTTCTCCATACATTAAATTATGATTCTTTCCTAGGTATATTTTTTCTACCTTACAATCTTTATGTTTGTTTGAGAACCATGCGATATTATCTTCATTTTCTTCTTTATTTATAGTACAAGTTGAATAAATCATAGTTCCACCATCTCTTAGGTATTCCCATGCATTATCCATAATTCCTCTTTGAACTTCTACGATATTTCTAAGGTCAGCTCTCTTTTTAGTCCATTTAATTTCAGGTTTTCTTCTAATAATTCCAAGACCTGAGCATGGTACATCTAATATTATCTTATTAGCTCTTGCAACTAAATCAGCATTTAACTTAGTAGCATCCATAACACCACATTTAACATTAGTTATTCCTAATCTTTCGCAATTTTCTTCAATAAGAGCTAATTTATGTTCATGTATATCAAAAGCTAATACCTCACCAGTATTTTTTAATAACTCAGCTGCATGAGTTGTTTTACCACCTGGAGCACTACATAAATCTAAAACTGTATCTCCTTCTTTTAAATCTAATAACGGTGCTACAAGCATTGCACTTTCATCTTGAACAGTAATTCTCCCTTCAACAAAAGTCTTGTTGTTTTCTATATTACTTCCACCAAATAATACAATACTCTCAGGACACATAAATCCATCTTCTATGTCATAACCTGCTTCTTCTAATTCTTCATAAACTGATTCATAATCAGATTTTAAATCATTAACTCTAACTGAAGTTGCTGGAGTGAAATTGAATCCTTCCATTATTTCTTTTGCTAATTCTTCCCCGTATTGCTTTATAATTAACTTAATCATCCATCCTTCTAATGAATATTGGTATGAGTATGAATGAATTCTATTAATAAAGTTTAATTTAACCTTACCTTCTTCTTTTAGGTAGTTTCTTAAAACTCCATTTACTAACTTTGATGCTTCTTCATCAAATTCTTTAGCTAACTCAACCGCTTCATTAGTTGCTGCATAACTTGGAATTTTATCTAAGTATTTTAATTGGTATATAGCTACTCTTAAAATACAAAGTATTCTATAATCCATTAATTTTATATCTTTTACAAATGATCCTATTATTTCATCAAGTGTCTTTAGTCTTCTTAGAGTACCATAAGTTAATTCTGTTGCTAATGCCTTATCTTTTTCATTTAACTCTGAATTATTTAATTCAGATGATAAAAGAAGATTTGAATAAGCTCCTTCCTTTAATACTCTTTCAATTACGTCTACTGCTAAACTTCTACATGTTTTCATATCTTTTCTTACCTCATTTATTTTCAGCTTAGATAAGACTTCCCCACCTAAGCTATATTTTATGCTTATTTTAATCTCTATTTGCAATGGCAATTAACCTTAATAAATTTGCAACTGCCATAATTGCTGCCGCAACATATGTCATTGCTGCTGCACTTAATACTTTTTCTGCACCATTAACTTCATCACCATAAAGTATTCCTCTATTTTCAAGGATAACTAAGGCTCTCTTTGATGCATTAAATTCTACTGGTAATGTAATTAGTTGAAATAATACTGCTCCTGAGAAAAATATTATCCCTAGTGTTGTTAATTGAGTTATACTAAACACAATTCCTGCAAAAAATAATATCCATGAAAGACTAGAACCAATATTTACAATTGGAACTATTGAATTTCTTATTTCTAATGGCTTATATCCATTTGCATGTTGTATAGCGTGACCAACCTCATGGGCAGCAATTCCTGCCGATGCTATTGTAGCACCACTATATACATCCGGTGAAAGTCTTAGCACCCTACTTTTAGGGTCATAATGATCTCCAAGCTTATTATGCACCATTTCAATTGGGACATTATAAAGTCCGGCTTCATCAAGCATCATTCTTGCTACTTGCTCTCCTGTGTAACCGTTCATGGTTCTAACACCGCTATACTTGTTATAAGCTCCATTTACTTTAAATTGTGCCCAAATACTTATTATTATTGCTGGTAATATTATTATCATTGTTGGATCAAAATAATATCCAAATCCATATGGCATTTAAATCACCTTCCTACTTTCCTAATATTATATTAGTAGCTAATTCATTACCATTTAAATATTGAGCAACAGTTAACGGCTTTCCATTTGGAAACTGTATTTTTTTGATTAATAATGTCCCATCCCCACAAGACACTTTAATACCATTTTTATCTATTGCTAATATTGTTCCCTTTTCTTTATTACTATTTTCATTTAAAACAGAACTTTCATAAATTTTCATACTTTGCCCTTCATAGGTTGTATGTGCTATTGGCCAAGGATTCAATCCCCTAATAAGGTTATGGATATTCTTAGCACTTTCACTCCAATTAATTCTTCCTGTTTCTTTATTTAACATTTTAGCATAAAAAGTATCATCACTTTGCTTTTCACCTTTTAATTCTCCAGATGCAACTCCATTAATTGTTTCTATTAAAAGATCTGCACCACTTCCCATTAATAGGTCGTGTAGCTCTCCGGCAGTCATATTATCAGTTACTTCTACTTCATTTTTCAGTATCATATCACCTGTATCTAGACCTAGTTCCATAAACATTGTTGTATTACCTGAAACTTTTTCACCATTTATTATTGCCCAATTTATAGGAGCTGCCCCTCTATACATTGGTAATAAAGATGCATGAAGGTTAATACATCCATACTTGGGTATATCTAATACTTCTTGAGTAAGAATTTGACCAAATGCTACTACAATTATAAAGTCTGGCTTTAAATCTTTTAGTATTTGCTTTGTTTCTTCATCATCCTTAAGTTTTATAGGTTGATAAACAGGTATATTGTTTTCTAATGCCACTTCCTTAACCGGTGAAAATGCCATCTTTTTCCCTCTACCCTTTGGTTTATCAGGCTGTGTTAATACAGCCTTAACTTCATAATTCTCAATTAATTTCTTTAGTGATGGAACTGCAAAATCTGGAGTTCCCATAAATACTATATTCATAAAACTCTCCTTTATTTTAAATGATCTGTAAATAATACACCATCTAAATGATCATTTTCGTGACAAATAGCTCTAGCTAGAAGCTCTGTTCCTTCTAAAACAAACTGTTCACCTTTTTCATTGAAAGCTTTAACCTTAACATAGTTTGGTCTTTCAACATCCCCAGTTTTCCCTGGAACACTTAAGCATCCTTCATCACCTATTTGTGATTCTCTAACTTCTAAAATTTCTGGATTTATAAAAACTCTTGGTCCATAATCATCATAAACATCAATTACAAATATTCTTTTAAGTATTCCAACCTGTGGTGCTGCTAATCCAACTCCATCAGCATCATACATAGTATCAACCATATCTCTTATTAAAGTTAATACTCTTCCGTTTATTTCATCAACTGGCTTACTTTTTTTTCTTAATATTTCATCTCCATCAACTCTAATTGTTCTAATTGCCATTTTAAAATCCTCCTATGTCATACTGTTTGGATTAATGTCCATACTTATCTTTATATTATTATATACTTTCTTTGTCAATTCATAAACCTTTTCTTTTATATTGTGTAATATTTCATCGTTTAAATCACCTTTTACGGTTATTTGCCACCTAAAGTTATCTTTAAATTTACCAATTACACAACTTGCAGGACCTAGGAAAGTAATATTTTCTATATCTTTGCAACAAATTTCTAATTCATTTAATAGCTTCTTCATAAATTCTTTAACTTCTACTTCATTTTTGCCTGATGCTACCAAATAAAATAATCTCCCAAAAGGAGGATATTTAAGAGCTTTTCTTGTACCTATCTCTTCCTTATATAATCCCTCATAATCACCCATTTTTGATTTTTCAATACAATTGTTTTCTGGACTATAAGTTTGGATTATAACCTTACCCTTAAGAGTTCCTCTTCCAGCTCTTCCACTAACCTGAGTTAATATTTGATAGGTTCTCTCTTTAGCTCTATAATCTGAAATATTTAATGATATATCAGCTGCTAAAACTCCTACTAAGGTTACATTTGGAAAGTCTAACCCCTTTGAAACCATTTGAGTTCCTATCAAAATATCTCCCATGCCATTTTTAAATGCATTATATATTTCCTCATGAGAATTTTTTTCACGTGTTGTATCTACATCCATCCTTAAAACTCTAGCACCTGGAAAGTGTTTTCTTACCTCATCTTCAACTCTTTGAGTCCCCGCACCAAAATGTTTTACATACTTACTTTCACATTTAGGGCAAATCTTTTTTTCTTTCATCGCCCTACCACAATAATGGCATACTAAATATCCATTAGTATGATATGTCATAGATACATCACACTCTGGACACTTAAAAACATATCCACAGCTTCTACAAGATACAAAGCTTGAAAATCCTCTTCTATTTAAAAATAGTATCACTTGTTCTTTTTTTTCTAATCTCTCCTTTATCTCATCATAAAGAATTCTAGAAAATAAAGAAAGATTTTTACTTTTCAACTCTTCTCTCATATCCACGATTTCTATTTGAGGAAGTGGTCTATTATCAACTCTATTTTTTAATTCAACTAGCTCAAGTTCTCCACTTATTGCTCTATAATAACTCTCAAATGAAGGTGTAGCTGAACCAAGAATATACTTACATTCTTTCATTTCACTTAAAAACTGTGCTATTTCTCTTGTTACATACTTAGGATTATGCTCAGATTTATAAGTATTTTCATGTTCTTCATCTATTATTATTAATGAAAGATCTTGTACTGGGAGGAAAATTGCACTCCTTGCACCTACTACAAGCTTAGCTTTCCCTTCCCTTACTCTAAACCATTCATCATATCTCTCTCCATCAGATAGCTTACTATGAAATAGTGCTACATCTTCACCAAATCTTCCTTTAAATCTTTCAATCATTTGAGGTGTTAATGCTATTTCAGGAACTAGAACTATTGCTCCCTCTCCCTTTTTTAGCACTTCCTTAACTAACTCTAAATAAACCTCTGTTTTCCCTGAGCCTGTAACACCCTTTAATAAAATCCCTCTTTTATAAGAAGAATTTATTCTATTTAAAGAATCTTGCTGTTCTTTTGTTAGAATCTTAGACTTATAGTCTACAAATCTCTTTTTATTATACCTATATACTATTATTTCTTTCTGAGATAAAATATTCTCCTCAATCAACTTATTAATAGCATATGTTGAAAACTTAAATTCTTTATTCAACTCAGCTTTTGAATAAATACCTGAATTTTCCCTTATAAATTTAAACAAATTATTATAGTTTTCTTTTTTAATAAAAGAGCCTGTTAGTTCATTTTCATAACATATAACTAACTTTTTTTTATTTTTTATCCCCTTCATTAACCCTACTGGAAGTATTGTTCTGATTCCATCAATGTATTTACAAAGGTACTTTCTTCTCATGAAATCTATAAGTTTTAAATCATCTCTTGATAAAATAGGGTCCTCATCTAATACGGAGTGTATTTTTTTATATTTAATCTTAGAATTTGGAATATCACATAACATCCCAATTACAAAGCCTTCTGTTAACTTACTTGATTTACCAAATGGAACCTTTACTCTATGACCTACTTGCAAAACCATATCCAATTCCGTTGGAATTTTATAGGTAAAGGGTCTATCAATTTCTACTGCATCACTATTAACTATAATTTCTGCGTATAAGTCCATAACTACCCTCCCTAAAATTGCATATAACAGAAAAAGCGCGACTAGCGCTTTTTCATAATAACATCAAATATGCTTTCAGCTACTTGAAGTTTACTCATTTTCTCTAATGATATTCTTTCTCCATCCTTAGAAAAAATAACTACCTTGTTGTCATCACTTCCAAAACCACATTCACTTGATGAAATATCATTAGCTACTATATAATCTAGATTTTTTCTTTGTAGTTTCTTTAAAGCATTCTCTTCAACATCATTGCTCTCAGCTGCAAAACCAATTAATATTTGATTTTCTGTTTTCAATCTACCAAGTTCTTGTAATATATCATTATCTCTAGTGAAAATAAGATTCAAATCTCCTTCACCCTTTTTAATCTTTTTATTACTATACTCTTTGATTTTATAATCTGCAACAGCAGCTGATTTTATTATTATTTCAGAGGAATCAAACCTCTTTATTATTGCTTCTCTCATTTCATTATTAGTATTTACTCTAACAACTTCAATCCCCTGTGGTGCAGCTTCGTTAGATGGCCCTGTAACTAATGTTACTATGGCTCCTCTATCTCTCGCTTCTTTTGCTATTGCATATCCCATTTTACCTGTACTTTTATTTGTAATAAATCTTACAGGATCTATAGGTGCTTGAGTTGGCCCTGCACTTATTAAAACTTTTTTTCCTAATAAGTCTTTTTCTGATTTTAATTCCATTAACACCTTATCAACAATTGTTTCAGGTGATGCTAATTTACCTTTACCTTCATCACCACAAGCAAGTCGTCCTGATGCTGGTTCAATAAATTCATATCCAAAACTTTTAAGTTTTTTTATATTTTCCTGAACAATTAAATTTTCATACATATTTGTATTCATTGCAGGTGCAAATATAACCTTTGCCTTAGTTGCCATTATAGTTGTGGTTAACATATCATCAGCTATTCCATTTGCTATTTTTCCAATAACATTTGCTGTAGCTGGTGCCACTAAAAAAACATCTGCTTTTTTTGCTAGACTAATATGTCCTATTTCCCAAGCTTTTGGTTCTGCAAACATATCTGTTGTAACAAGATTTTGACTTAATGATTGAAATGACAGTGGTGTTACAAATTCTGTAGCTGACTTTGTCATTATTACATGTACTTCAACATCCTTTTTTCTTAAACTACTTACAACATCTAATGCTTTATAAACTGCAATACCACCACTAACCCCTAGTACCACACATTTTTTACTCATATCTATTTGATACCTTCTTTTATTCTTTCATATACTATTTCTTCTTCATTAACTTCGTTTATTGCTATTGTTAATGGTTTTTCTGAGTCTATATCAACTAATACTGGACTCCCATTTATTATTTGTCTAGCTCTCTTTGAAGTTACAATAACTAAAGAGTATTTATCTTCTACCTTTTGTAATAAGTCTACTATTGATGGATTAATCATAGAGTTGTTCATGAATTAAGCCCTCCTTTGAATCTAATATTGTATCTTTTATTCTATCTACTCTACATTTTTCTGCTGTTAATATGGCTTGTATTTTTTGCACTGCAACATCAACCTCATCATTAACAACTGCATAATTATATTTTGAAACGTAGTTCACTTCTTTATAAGCTGATTTAAATCTTCTCATCAAACTTTCTTCAGTTTCACTACCTCTTTTTATAATTCTTTGCTTTAACTCTTCCATTGAAGGAGGTAATATAAATATAAACACACCTTCTTGAGAGTTCTTTTTAACATTTAATGCACCTTGAATATCTATTTCAAGTATTACATTTTTACCTTGGGATAACATTTCTTCAACCTTCCACTTAGGTGTACCATAATAATTACCATAAACCTCAGCGTGTTCTAAAAAATCTCCCTCTTCAATTTTATTTATAAACTTTTCTTTTGTTACAAAATAATAGTTTACACCATCAACTTCGCCAACCCTTGGGGCTCTAGTTGTTGCAGAAACTGATATAAAAAGATTTTCCTCTTTTCTTAATAATTCCTTGCATATGGTACCTTTACCAGCACCTGATGGTCCAGAAATAACTATTAATATTCCTCTATTATTCATTATTCATCAACCTCATCTACTGATTCATCTTTAGTTGCCAATCTATGAGCCACTGTTTCTGGTTGTACTGCTGATAATATTACATGGTCACTATCAGTTACTATAACCGCTCTTGTTCTTCTTCCATAAGTTGCATCAATTAGCATCCCTCTGTCTCTTGCTTCTTGGATTATTCTCTTAATTGGTGCTGACTCTGGACTTACAATAGCTACTAATCTATTAGCAGATACTATGTTTCCAAATCCAATATTAATTAATTTAATACCCATTTCATTCCTCCTATTCGATATTTTGTACTTGTTCTCTAATTTTTTCGATTAGATTTTTTATGTTAATAACTATATTAGTCATTTCCATATCGCTTGCCTTTGAACCTATTGTATTTGTTTCTCTATTCATTTCTTGAACAATGAAATCTAACTTTCTTCCAATTGGTTCACTTAAACTTAAAGTTTCTCTCATTTGAGTTACATGAGAATGTAACCTTGTTATCTCTTCATCCACTGTTGCTTTATCCGCAAACAGTGCTACTTCCATAGCTATTCTACTATGATCTATTTCAACATTTGTTGTTAACTCTTTTATTCTTTCTTCTAGTTTTCTTTTATAATTTTTAGGAACTCTATCAGCAATAACTTCAACCTGATTTACATATTCCTCTATTGATTTTAACTTTATAAGAATATCTTCCCTTAATTCATTCCCCTCTGCTATTCTCATTTCATCCATCATTTTTAAAGCTTCTTTAATTAGTGGTTGTATATCATTAAATACTTCTTCTGCATTTTCTTCTTTTTCAACCACATTTATAACATCAGGAAATCTACCTATTATTGTAGCTGTTATATCATCTTCTACTCCAAAATCATTAACAAGTTCTTTTAAACAAGTTATATAGCTTGCTGCAAGTTCTTTATTTAATTCTGCTACACCTACATTTTTATTATAACTCTTATAATTAATAAAAATGTCTACTTTACCTCTATTTAATGAATTACTAATCATTTTTCTTATCTTATCTTCAAAGGAACTCATTATTTTAGGCATTCTAATATTTATATCTAAGTATCTATGATTGACACTTTTCATTTCAACACTATATACTCTGTTACTGCCTTCTTCTGATGTTCCTCTTCCAAAGCTAGTCATACTTTTAACCATATTTCTACCTCCCTTTTAAAGCATAGATATATATTAGTTTATATCCTCATTATATGTCAACCGTTTGTTCATAAAATGTTAACATTTATTTTTAATTTATTTTTCAAAATAAAAAATGACCTACCACTTTATATGATAGATCACTTTACTATTAAAATCTTATAAGAATAGTAATTTAAACACAAATACTACTGCTAATATAACCATTACTAGAGATACTTTTTTCTTTTCGCCCTTTGGCGCTACAAACATATTGTATAATAAGTTAACAACTACATATGCTAAAACCCCTAAAGTTATACCATCTCCTATGCTATATGTTAATGGCATAGCTGCTATTGTTATAAATGCTGGCATTGCTTCTGTTATTTCATCAAAATCGATATTCTTAACAGCTCCAAGCATAAGATATCCTACATATATTAATGCCGGTGCTGTTGCACAAGCTGGTATTGCAATAAATATTGGTGAGAAGAACATTGCTGCCAAGAATAATACTCCTGTAACTACAGATGTCCAACCTGTTCTTCCTCCTGCAGCAACCCCTGTTGATGATTCAACATATGTTGTTACAGTTGAAACTCCCATACAAGCTCCTGCTGTTGTTCCAATTGCATCAACTAATAGAGCCTTTCCTGCATTAGGAACATTTCCTTCTTCATCTAACATTCCTGCTCTTGATGATACTCCTACTAAAGTTCCAATTGTATCAAAGAAATCAACGAATAAGAATGTACATACTATTGTAATAAAACTTGTTATTGTTGCTGGATTAAGCATATAATCAAAGTTTATTTTTCCAGCTATTGGTGCTATACTTTCAAACTTAAAAATTCCGTCTGGTAAATAAATTCCTAAAGTTGCTGCATACGCCGGATCAAATTTTGCATATCCCCAAGCTACTAATGTTGAAACTAATATTCCATAAAGGATTGCTCCCTTAACACCCTTCTTATCTAATACTGCAATTATTACTAGTCCTAAACAAGCTATCAATACAGTTGGCTTGGAAAATTCTCCCAAAGCTACAAATGTATTTGGATCTGCTACAACTAATCCACTTCCTGTTAATCCTATAAATGCAATAAATAATCCAATTCCTGCTGTTACTGCATATTTCATATTCATTGGAATTGCCTTTACAACAGCTTCTCTTAACTTAAATATTGACATTAAAATAAATATTATACCTTCTACAAAAACTGCTGTTAATGCTATATCCCATGATATACCTTGTCCAATTACTACTGAATAAGCAAAGTACGCATTTAATCCCATACCTGATGCTAAAGCAAATGGTAGGTTTGCAAATACTCCCATTAATATTGTAGTTAATCCAGCTGCTAAACATGTAGCTGTTACTAAAGCACCAGCTGGCATTCCTGTTGCGCTTAAAATGTTAGGATTTACAGCTATAATATAAGCCATTGTTAAAAATGTAGTAACACCGGCTATTATTTCTTTCTTAAAATCCACCTCTTTATTGGAAAATATTTCTAACATTCCTTTTTTTTGATTTACATTTTGCATAATTTTCATTCCCCCCAGAAAATAAAATGAGCCTCTAAAAGATTTCAATTTAGAAATAACTCTTAGAAGCTTTAAATAATACTCCGTTCGGAACTCATAGCGCGACATTTACGGTGTCTTGTAGAAACGATGAACCCTATTATCATCATATACGAGTTATTCCTTTACGAACATTATTGTATAATATTCCGTTAAATATGTCAACATTTTGTTAATATTATTAATTTTCATTTAATTATTGTTCGTGTTTTCTGTGTATAACCCTTTTTCAAATACTTTTTTAATTTCTTCTACAACATTTGTATTGGCATCAAAATGATTTAATGCTACCAGTAACTTTATTCTTGCTTTTTGACCAGGCATATTATCACCAAATATTACACCCCTTCTTCTTAAATCCATTCCACCACCTTCATAACCGTAAGATTCAAAAACTCTACCTTCATAGCATCTTGAAACAACCACAACTGGAATATTACTCTTAATAGCCCTCTCAATTCCTTCCACCATAGTTGGAGGAACATTTCCTCTTCCTAGAGCTTCTACAACGATCCCATTAACACCCTTTTCTATTAAATAATTAATATATGTTGAATCCATTCCTGCCACACATTTTATTAACTCTACCTTTTTATCAAGAGACTCTATATTAAGCTTTATTGATGATATACATTTTCTATAAAAAATAACCTTATTATTATCTACTATTCCTATTGGTCCAAAGTTTGGCGTTTGAAATGCATTCAAACTCATTGAATTTGTCTTCGTAACTTCTCTAGCTGAATTTAACTCACCATTAAAGCAAACTAAAACTCCTCTTCCCTTAGCTTCTTCAGATATTGCAGTACATATTGATGTTGCCAAATTAAAAGGTCCATCATATCCTAATTCTGAACTACTCCTCATTGCACCGGTAACTACAATAGGTTTACGTGAATCTATTGTTAGATCTAAAAATTGTGCCGTTTCTTCTAAGGTGTCAGTTCCATGGCTTATAACGACTCCATCAACATCATCATGTGCAATTATTTTTTTAACAAACTTCGATAGTTCAAACATAACCTCTGGTGTTACATGTGGTGATGGTAAGGAAGAAAACTGATAATTAACTACCTGTGCTACACCTTCAATACCTGTAACCATCGACATTATTTCCTCCCCAGTTAAACCTGGTACTGCTGCCTTTATCCTCTCATCCACTTTCATGGATATAGTTCCTCCATTAAAAATTACCGCTATTTTTTTCATACTTCCACTCCATTCTCTTTTGTTGAATTATATGTAAAAGAATAAAAAAATCGCCAAACCCTCTAGTTGTCGATTTTTTTACATCTTATAAGGTTTTTGGTAGGGCGGCGTATCCTACATCTCTGTTTACTTTATTCAAGCGTGTGAGGAGCCTTTTCTCACCTCAAAAACATCAACTATTCATTGTATTCTTTATTAATAATTTTGCTACCATTTGATTATACTACTTTTAAACTTAAAATCAAACACTATGCTCCTCTTTTTCTTTTTCTCTTCTTTAGGTACATATTATCATCAAATCTAATTAACTTACCACTATATATTCTCTGCATTAATTTACTATCCGTAATTGGATATAAGGTACTAACATAGAAATATCCATTTTCTTCATCATACTGTAACCCTAATAACAAGGTTGCATCAACTTTTTTTATTATTTCTAATGTTAGATACTCCCTATTCCTTACCCCTATATAGTCGGGATTTTCAATAATAAATTGTATGGTTGATATAAGGTTCTCTTTCACTTTTTTTGTTAATTGTTTACTATGCTTTTTCTTTATATGATTCAACACCCCAGGTGATGCGTATATATTGCCTTTATATAGAAATTCATTTTCACATGGTAATGATAAGCTTATTTCTCCAACTTTTCTATATTCCCTATACTTCATACTCATAGTACTATCACACCTTTACTCTCCATTTTAAAGGAATCCTTAGTTTATTATATTCAATATTTTTATAAATTTTACTCATTTGTTTAATAAATACTCTACTTTTACACTTATGTAATATTACGCAATAAGTAGAGATACCAATACAAAGAAAAGCATTATTATACATATTATTAATACTGAAACTACAGTTGATATCGCAATACCAAAATATAATGCTATTAGTTTCATCCCAGTAAATATTACTACAAATGCTACTCCCATTTTCATATATTTGAATTTATTATTTATTCTTACAAGTAAATAATACATACTTCTTAATCCTAGTATTGCAAAAATATTAGATGTATATACGATTAAAGGATTAGTTGTAATAGAAAATATAGCTGGTATAGAATCAAATGCAAATATTAAATCTGATCCCTCTATAAGAATTAATATTAAAAATAATGGTGTTGCATAAAACTTACCCTTTTCTTTAATAAAAAATTTCTCGCCATCCACTTTATTTTTATAAGGAATTATTTTGCCGATTATTCTAATTATTTTCGAATCTTTAAAATCAGTATTCTCCTCACCTTCAAATATCATTTTTATACCACTTAGTAAAAGAAAAACTCCAAATAAATTTAATATCCAATGAAATTTATCTACAATAGAAATACCAAACATAATAAATATAAACCTTAAAATAATTGCTCCAATTATTCCATATTTAAGAACTCTCTCTTGATATATCTCTCTAATCCCAAAGGATGAGAATATCATTAAGAATAAAAATAAATTATCTAAACTTAAAGTTAATTCTATTATGTAGCCTCCCATAAACTCAATTGCAGCCTTTTCTCCTTGGTAAAGTAGTATAAAGACATTAAATATAATTGCTGCCCCTACCCAACAAATCATTGAAAATAAATGCTTGTATCTATTCATATCATACCCTCCACATTATAATAAAGGGACTGGTAAAATCAGTCCCTTTATTTCTATTCAACCTATAAAATAATACAAATCAATCCGCCATTACCTTCATTTATTATTTTTTGAAGTGTTTTTTGAATTTTGACTTGTACATCATCCGGCATTTTGTATAATTTGTTTTGTAATCCCTCTTTAACTAAAACTTCTAGTGATTTTCCAAACATATTACTTTGCCATAATTGTGCAGGATCTGTTTCAAATTGTTCTAAAAGTGATTTAACAAGTTCTTCTGATTCCTTTTCTGAACCCATTATAGGTGATATTTCTGTTTTTATATCAGCCTTTATAAAATGAAGTGATGGTGCACTTGCTTTAAGCTTTACTCCATACTTACTTCCTTGTCTAACTATTTCAGGCTCTTCAAATTTCATTTCAGTCAATTGCGGTGCAACTAATCCATACCCTGTTTCCTTAACCTCATCTAAAGCAACCTTAACCTTATCATACTCTTTCTTAGCATAGTTAAGATCTCTAAATATTGAAAGTAATTCATTTTCTCCACTTACTTCATAGTCACATATTTCACTCAAAATTCTATAGAACACATCATCTTTAGGTTTTAGCAATACCCTTGCTGTTCCTACTCCAAGGTCTATTTCTTGAAGGTTTGTACTTCCTATGTTCTCTGATGATGAGTAATTATCTAAAGATAATTTTATGTCCCTCACCTTTGATATGTTTTTACTCATATCCTTAACTATGTTGAAGAAATCTTTCTTTAGCCAATGTGATGGTTCTAAATTTTCTAACCACTCTGGCATGTCAATATTGATCTCCTTAACAGGAAATTCTCTAAGTACATGATTAAATACTTTTTCAATATCTTCTTCATCCATATTGTGTACATCCATCGGTTGTACTGCAACATTATATTTCTCTTCTAACTCTTTCTTAAGAGCTCTAGTTTCTGATGAATTTATATTAGAACTATTTAAAATTATTATAAATGGCTTGTTTATTGATTGTAGTTCTGATATAACTCTTTCCTCTGCTTCAATGTATTCATCTCTATTTATTCCTGTTATGCTTCCATCTGTTGTTACTACAATTCCAATTGTTGAATGGTCTGTTATAACTTTTCTTGTTCCTATTTCTGCTGCATCTTCAAATGGTATTTCATAATCATACCATGGAGTATGAACCATTTTTGCTTCTTCTCCATCCATATATCCAAAAGCACCTTTTACAATATAACCAACACAATCCACCATTCTTACTTTGAATTTAATTTCATCTTCTAGTTCAATTTCAATTGCCTCATTTGGTACAAATTTAGGTTCAGTAGTATGAATACCTTTCCCTGATCCACTTTGTGGTAACTCATCCTTAGCTCTTTCTTTCTTAAAACTATTGTCTATCTTTGGTATTACCATTAGGTCCATAAATTTTTTAATGAATGTAGATTTACCTGTTCTTACTGGCCCTACAACACCAACATAAATGTCCCCCTGGGTTCTTTCAGCGATATCCTTGTATATATTAAAGCTGTCCAAGATACACCCTCCTAATTTTTATTTTTAACAATATATATATATTCTATTATTTAAAAAGTTATACACTTTTTTTACCAGTAATTTATTTTTTTGCTTTACATATTTCGTCATGAAAAATTTTTTATTTAAATTCACCTCTAGTATTCATATTATTTACTATGATATAATAAAAATAGGTAATTATGTATTTTATGGAGGTTTTTATGGAATTGAAAAATGAGTTAATTAAACATACCATTTCATTTCTTAATGGCTATTTTAAATATTTAGTTATTGATTGTTATAATACTGCTTCAATACCTAAACTTGTGTTTAAAATACTAACTAATGAATGTAAGACTCCCACAAATATTTCATTTATTTGTCCAGGCATAGACTACTTCGATATTATAATGCCAGGTCAAAAAAATAATATTAAAATAGGCACTCCCTATGTGTTAGGGAACCATAAACTTTATTTCTATGTTTACAATCGTGTTTTTGTGAAACGTCCACCTACTGATTCAGATATATTTATATTATACCCTTTTGAAACTATGAAGGAAAAAGAAGTAATAAAACTTTGTGAAAAACTTCCTTCTACTAAAAAAGTTATTTGCTTAAGTAGGACATGTGAGAAGCCTGATAAAAAATTCGGTGAATACTTACCAAGTTTCTTTTCACTTAAACCACCTGAAGCATATACCTATTATAATAATATGATGCAAAAATTAAATGATATGAAATAAAGACTGGATTTCTCCAGTCTTTTTTCTTTAGTGATTTATATTCTCTGTTTTTTTATCTCTATCCATTAAGATTTCAACTGCATTCTTAGCATCTAATCCATTAAATAATATTTTGTATAATGTATCAGTTATTGGCATTTCAACTCCAACCTTTTCCTTTAAATGATAGAATGCTTTGCAGGCTTTAACACCTTCTACAACCATTCCTACCTCATTTAAAACTTCATCTAATGAATTTCCTTTACCAATTAAAATCCCTGCTCTTCTATTTCTTGAATGCATTGATGTACAAGTTACTATTAAATCTCCCATTCCTGTTAAACCAAAGAATGTTTCAGCTTTACCGCCCATAGCAACTCCCATTCTTGCAATTTCAACCATTCCTCTTGTCATTAAAGCTGCTTTTGAGTTATCTCCATATCCAATTCCATCTCCAACTCCAGCTGCAAGTGCAATTATATTCTTTACTGCTCCTCCAATTTCTACTCCAATTAAATCATCATTTGTGTATACTCTGAATTCACGTGTCATAAATAAATCTTGAACTTCTTCTGCAATCTTCATATTTTTAGAAGATGTAACCACCGTTGTAGGAACTGCAAACGCTACTTCTTCTGCATGTGATGGCCCTGATAAAACAACTATTGGATTATTTAATTCTTCTTCTATTACCTCGGATAATCTCTTATAGCTTCCATCTTCTATCCCTTTTGCTATGGATATTACAGGTACCGTCTCATTAATATATTTACTAATATCTTTACATACTGTTCTTATAACATGTGATGGCACAGCTATTACTACATAATCTACTCCCTTTAGAGCTTCTTCCATATTAAAATATGCTGTAACGTTGCTTGGTACAACTAGGTCTTTTATATACTTATCATTTCTTCTATTAATGTTTATGTCATTAACTACATCTTTATTAACATCAAAAATAGTTACTTCATTTCCCTTGTTTCCAAGTAATATAGCTAAAGAAGTTCCAAAACTTCCCCCTCCAATAAAAGCTATCTTTTTCATTATTTATCCTTCCTCTCTCTAAATTCCATTTGAATCCCTGTACCTCTAAAATCAAAACTTTCTCTTAATTGATTTTCTAAATATCTTTCATAAGAGAAATGTCTAGCCTGAGAATCATTTACAAAGAATACAAACTTAGGTGGCTTATTAGCAACCTGAGTAGCATAATAGATTTTCATTCTCTTAATTCCTACTATTGGTGGTTCTTTCATTAATACTGCTCTATTAATTACTTCATTTAATATACCTGTAGAAACTCTCTTTGAATAATTATCATAACAGCTCTTAGCCATTTGAAGCACTTTGTGCGTTCTTTGCCCTGTTAATGCTGATATGAATAAGTAATCTGCATACTTTAAGAATTTAAGACTTTGTTGCATTTCTGCCTTATACTTTTCCATAGTCTTATCATCTTTCTCAATTAAATCCCATTTATTCACTATTACCATAATAGCTTTGTTTAGCTCATGTGCATATCCTATTATTTTCTCATCTTGCTCTGTAACACCCTCTTGAGCATCAATCATTAAAATACATACATCAGCTCTTTCTATTGCTGTATAAGTTCTAACAACACTATATCTCTCAATTTCTTCCTTAACCTTACTTTTTCTTCTAAGTCCAGCTGTATCTATTAGGATAAACTTTCCTTCTTGTGTTTCTAAGGTACTATCAATTGCATCTCTAGTTGTCCCAGGAACATTTGATACTATTACTCTGTCTTCTCCAAGTAATCTATTTATAAGTGATGACTTACCTACATTAGGTTTTCCAATCATTGCTATTCTTATAAATTCATCCTCTTCTTCATCTATTCCTAATCCATCAAAGTGTTCTACAACCCTATCAAGCATATCACCAAGACCTAGTCCTTGTGATGCAGAAATTGTAACTGGATCACCTATTCCTAAATTATAGAACTCCCAAGCATTATCTTCTTCTCTTAAAGAATCTACTTTATTAACAACCAGTACTACTGGTTTTTTACTTTTTCTAAGCATGTTTGCAACTTCATGGTCAGCTGGAGTTAATCCCTCTTTACCATCAACTATAAACACTATTACATCTGCTGTTTCAATTGCAATATTTGCTTGTCTTCTCATTTGTTGTACTATTATATCGTTTCTTTCAGGCTCAATTCCACCTGTATCAATCATTGTAAAGTTATATCTTAGCCATTCAGCCTCAGCATATACTCTATCTCTTGTTACACCTGGTGTATCCTCAACGATTGATATTCTTTTCCCCGCTAATCTATTAAATAGGGTTGACTTTCCTACATTTGGTCTTCCAACCATAGCTACTATTGGTTTTGCCATTAGTTTTCCTCCTCGCAATATTCGTTTAATAATGATATTAAGTTATCTCCTGTATAATCACTTACAATAACCTCAACACCTAAAGCTTCTTCAATATCAGCGATAGTAGTATCATCTAACATTATTCTTCCCTCTGGCGCAAGTTCATATCCTCTTCTAAACATATGGTCAGGCATAATTAAATACTTACTCTTTATTTTGCCCTTAAGTTGATTAATTATATCTATCCCTGTTAAAAGTCCTGTTACCGTAATTGTATCTCCGAAAAACTCATTAATTATTTTGTAAACTTCTAAATTAATTTTTGGATTGTATTTATTTATAATTCTACTAGTTTCAAGTACCTCTTCATATGCTAAAGTACCTGTAACAATTGAAAAATCACCACTGTTAATCTTAGATAAATCAGATAGTGTGTTTTGTACCGCTTCTCTGTGGTATCTAACTATTCCTACACCATCTTCAATTTGTTCATATCCACAATAAAAATCTTCATTTGGAATATTCTCTTCTCCAACTAAATAAAATTCATCTGATAATCTCACAAAAGGTTCATTAACTTCTTTAAAGAATTGTTCTTGTAGTTCTTTAACCATATTAATTGTAGCTTTTGAACTTTCCTTAGTGAATGTTTTTACTTTTGCTAAGTTTTCTCTATATTTTGTAATACCTATAGGAACCACTGCAACATTGTTAACTTCTGGGTATAATGAATATAAATCAAGTATTGTTCTTCTTAATTCTTCCCCATCATTCACTTCTGGTATACATACAATTTGTGCATGCATTTTTATTCCAGCCTCTTTTAGTTTTTTCATTCTTTCTAGAATACTTCCTGCAAACCTATTTGATAGCATCTTTTTTCTTAGTTCTGGATTTGTTGTATGAACTGATATATTTATTGGACTTATACGATATCTAATTATTCTATCAATATCTTCATCCTTCATATTGGTAAGAGTTACAAAGTTTCCTTGTAAAAAAGATAATCTTGAATCATCATCTTTAAAGTATAATGTATCCCTCATACCCTTAGGTAATTGATCTATAAAGCAAAACATACACTTATTGCTACAGCTTTTTGCTTTATCCATTATTCCTCCATCAAATTCTATTCCTAACTCTTCTCCATAATCTTTTTCAATTTCTATGTCCCAAACTTCTCCATAATTCTTTTCTATAGTTAAAACTATTTCTTCATCTGCAACTAAAAATCTATAATCTATGATATCTTGTATCTCTTTTCCATTTATAGATAAAAGTGAATCATTTACCTCAATTCCAACTTCTTCTGCAATACTATTAGGAAGTACATTTTTTATTACATTCTTCATCATATCACTCCCTGTATATTAATGTTTCTTTCTCATGTTATATTACCTTAATAAATGTCAATAGTCAATAAATAATGTATACTGCACAATAAAAGAACTGTATTTTAGTATAATGTATACTAAAATACAGTTCGTCCTTATTCTTTAAATGTTTTTAATTTTTCAACTAAATTTTCATTTATTACTAAAATTTCACTTGATAATGATTGTACTTTCTCTACTTCCTTTAATTGTGAGTCAGTAAATGCTGTTATTTCCTCATTAGAAGCTGATGTTTCTTCAATACCAGCTGCTAAACTTTGTATTGAATCTGAAATACATACTTTCTTATCAATCATGTTTTTATTTAGCTCTTCAATTCTTGATATTCCTTGACTTAATACTTGTACTCCACTGTATATTGATTCAAATGACATTTCTGTTTCTCTTACATTTTCGTTTTGTATATTCATAGTGTCATTAACATTTTCAATACTTTTAACAGTTTCTTCAATTTTTATTTGCATATTTCTAATAATATCTTGAATTTTATCTGTTGCATGTTTACTTTGCTCTGCAAGAGATCTTATTTCATCTGCAACAACTGCAAACCCCTTACCTTGTTCTCCAACTCTTGCCGCTTCTATTGCTGCATTAAGAGCTAGTAAGTTAGTTTGAGATGAAATTTGATTTATTAGTCCTATTATACTTTCAATCTCTTTAGAACTTTCTTCTACATTTTTTACACTTATATTTATACTACTTGCAGCGCTCTTTGTTTCATTAGAACTACTAACTAAGTTAGATATTGTTACTACACCATTTTTAGCACTTGATTCTACATTATTACATAGTTCATTCATTTCATTAATTGAACCTGATACTTCTTCAATTGATCCTGATAATATTTCTACCTCTCCAACAACATTATCTGTCTCTCTTGCTTGCTCATTTGAAACCTGTGCTATTTGTAACATTGAGTCTGATATTTGTTTTGATGCACTTTGTAATTCAACAAATGACTTATTTAAACTTTCATTCTTATCATTTAATGCATCGATAGATTCCTTTGTTCCTTCTATTATGCCTCTAAAATCTTTTATCATTTTATTGTAAGAAGCTGCTATATCATCTCTCTCATCCCCAGCACTTAAATGTATTGGTTCTTTTAAGTTACCACTACCAGCTCTTTTTAATGCATCCATTAATAAATGTATATTTCCAACTATAGTATTTGATAGCTTTGATACTATAATTACACTTACAATTACTATAATAAGGAACATAATAATTTGTATTATTGTTATTGTTAAAATTTCATTACCATGTTCATTCTTAGCTATTAAACTTACCAATTTCCAATCAGTTCTGTCGATATCCATAGCCTTAATCAAATAAGTAGTTCCGTTAATATCCATTTGTGACTTTACATAACCTTGTTGTTGAATAACTTTAACTAATGCAGGATCCTCTACCTTACTATGTACTGTATTCATATCTGCTCTATTTGATAAAATTGTACCGTCTTTATCTATTAACATAGAATAACCAGTTTGGCTAAATGCAACCTCTGAGAAATATACTGATACATCCTTAAAATCAATATTCATCCCTATTACACCAACTGCTTTTTCTCCATCCTTTACAGCTTTATATAATGATAATGCCTCTACACCTGAAGTCTTATCTATATGTGGTCCTATCCATATATGACCATTTTCTATAGCTTTCCTATAATGTTCATCTTCAATTACAATACCCTCTGAAGCTTTACTTGCTACAATTAAATTTTGCTCTTCTGACCTAAATACTGTACTAAGTATTATATCATTAGCACCTTTTAATCCACCTAATAACCTCATTGTACTATCAAAATTATTTGTAACTAAATCATTTTGTATAATACCTGACCTTGCCATAGTCTCCATTCTAAATTCTATACCAAAGAAATACTCCTCTAATGCCTTCTGAGCACTATTTTTCCCATTCTCTAAATCCTTTTCAACTACTTCATTAGAAAACCCACTTATATTAACTATACTAACTATACTTGTCGCTAACATTCCTATAACAATTAATGGAGTTAATATCATAAGCAGTCTAAATTTAAGTCCTTTACTCTTGTTTTCCAAGTTGTCTCCTCCTCATCACCCGATGTTTGTATTTAATTTCAACTAAAATAACCCTCTGTTAAAACCAAATACGCCCCAAACAGTTTATTTTCACTTTTCTTTATCGTATTATTTACTCTCTTCTTTATAGTATAATCAATTAATTCTTAATTTTTTTATATTTTCAAAAATAAAAAAGGTTCATAAGAACCTTTTACTCATTCAAATCAACATATATGCCTTTTTTAGAGAATATTATCCATTCACAAATATTCGTAACATGGTCTCCAATTCTTTCTAAATATTTAACTACAAATAATAAATTAGCATATTGTTCTATATTCTTCTCTTTCTTTAACTCTTCTAATATTTCTTTGAAAACTTCTCTATAAATAAGGTCAACATTATCATCTAATTTGCATATTTCATAAGCCTCTTCATCATCTCTTTCTATATACGCTCTAATAGCTAACCCTATCATTCCTCGAACTTTTTCTTCCATATCGTAAATTTTATTTAATATATCCATAGAGTTTCCATTATTAGAATGTTTAGCTATCTTGCATATATCTACTGCATGATCTGCCATTCTTTCAAGGTCGGTTACAATTTTTGAAGCTGTAAATACCCCTCTTAAATCCTTTGCTAAAGGTTGTTCAGTAGCAATAAATTTAATACACTCTTCTTCTATTGTTTTTTGCAAATTATCCACCTTATCATCATTTTTTATAATTTCATCTATTTTGTTTAATTCACATACTTTTAAACATTGAACACTTTCAAAAATTTGTTTTTCTACAAGTGATGCCATTGTAATTAAACTATTATTTATTTCTTTAATTCTTAATGCTTGAGAACCTCTAGTCATTACATTTCCTCCTCTTATCCAAATCTTCCAGTTATATAGTCTTCTGTTCTTTTATCTCTTGGGTTATAGAATATGTCTTCCGTTTTCCCATACTCAATTATTTCTCCATTTAAGAAGTATGCTGTTTTATCTGCTATTCTTCCAGCTTGTTGCATATTATGAGTTACAATAATAACTGTATAATCTTTTTTCAACTCATCCATTAATTCTTCAACCTTACCTGTTGATATTGGATCTAATGCAGATGTTGGTTCATCCATCAATATAACTTCTGGAGATACCGCTAATGTTCTTGCAATACATAGTCTTTGTTGTTGTCCTCCTGATAATCCTATTGCACTTTTCTTAAGCCTATCCTTAGTTTCATCCCAAAGTGCTGCTCCCTTTAAACTTTTCTCTACTATTTGATCTAATGTAGCTTTATCTGTTATCCCATGAATTTTTGGTCCATATGCAATATTGTCATATATAGACATAGGGAATGGATTAGCCTTTTGAAAGACCATACCGATTCTTTTTCTTAAAGCAATCTCATCATAGTCATCATATATATTTTTTCCTTCAAAAAGAACGGAGCCTTCAATTTTAACACTTGGAATAAGATCATTCATTCTATTTAAAGTTCTTAAGAAAGTTGATTTACCACATCCTGATGGACCAATTAGTGCAGTAACTTCCTTTTGATTCAATTCTATATTAATATTCTTTAAAGCTTTATTTGTTCCGTAGTAAAGATTTAAATCCTTAGCTATTATAATACTCATCCTATTTATTCCTCCTAATTTCCACCGTATGACTTCATTAATCTATTTCCTACTAATCTTGCTATTATATTAAATAATAGTACTGCAATTATTAAAACAGCTGCTGTTCCATTTGCTATAGCTGCAGCATCTGGCACTATACCTTCTGAATTTAATTTCCAAATATGAACTGCCAGTGTCTCTGCTGGTCTAAATAATGAAAATGCTGATTGATCACCTACCAAACTAACCTTATCAAAATTTAATGCCCCTGAACTTAACCCTGCTGTATATAAAAAAGCTGCCGCTTCCCCAAATATTCTACCTGATGCTAATATAACACCTGTAATTATTTCTCCTATTGCAGTTGGAATTGTTACCTTAGCAATAGTCTGCCATTTACTTGCTCCTAAAGCAATTGAAGCTTCCTTAACCTTCAAACTTGCTGCTCTAATTGCATTTTCTGATATTCTTGTCATTGAAGGTATATTTAATATACTAACTGATAAAGCTCCAGCAATAATTGAATATCCCCACCCCGTCAAGTTAACAAAGAATAGTAATCCAAACATACCAATTACAATAGATGGTAATGAACTCATAGTTTCTAATGATAGTCTTATAAATCTTACCATTATTCCTTCTTTAGCATATTCAGCTAAATATATTCCTGCCCCAACTCCTATTGGTATTGTAATTAATAATGATATTAGTAACATATAAAATGAATTAAATAACTGTGGTCCTATACCCCCACCTGCTGATGTCATTTTGGGTTTCCCAAATAAGAAATCAGGAGTAATTTTTCCAATTCCTTTACTTATAACATAAATAATGAAGGCTGCTAATATTCCAACTATAATAAAACTTATTCCATATAAAACTACTGTAGCTATTTTATCTACGGTTTTTGCCTTCATCCTCATGCTCTTTCACCTCTTTTTTCTATTTTTCTTATTAACACTATAAATAAGAATGAAATTATTAATAATATTAAAGCCAATGACCATAATGCATTGTTCCACTCAGTTCCACCAACTGTATTAGCCATATCCATAGTTAGTATACTTGTTAAAGTTGCCATTGGAGATGTTAAACTATCAGGTATATTTACTGAGTTTCCTATTACCATTTGTACTGCTAAAGCTTCTCCAAAAGCCCTCGCAACTCCTAAAACAACTCCCGTTAATATACCATTTTTAGCTCCTGGAACTATTACATTTTTTATAGTTTGCCATCTTGTTGCCCCTAGTCCATAGGATGCCTCTATATGTTCCCTAGGAATATTCTTAATGGCATCAATTGATATTGTTGCTATAGTTGGCAATATCATAAGTGATAAAACTAAAACTCCTGCAAGTAGTGAGTATCCAATACCTCCAAAACTTTCTTTTATTATTGGTATAAGAACTGTAACCCCTACCCAACCATATACAACTGATGGAATTCCAACTAAAATTTCTAAAGCTGGTTTAACCACTTTCTGTCCGATCCCTTTTGAAATTACATTTATAAAAACAGCAAGTGCAATTGCAATAGGAGCACTTATAATTACCGCCCCCATTGATACAGCTGTTGAGCCTAGTATAAATGCTAAAGCTCCAAAGGAAGGCGTTTCCTCAAAAGGCTTCCAATTATTTGTAAATAAAAAATCAAATACATTATATCCGTTATCAGTAAACAGTCCAACTCCTTTTGAGAATATGAATATTATAATCAACAATGTTATTGCAATAATTAACATTCCACATGCCGTTACAAATCCCATCCCTAAATATTCATTTTTAAGCCTTTCTTTAAAACTTCTTTTCACTCTTTTTTCCTCATTTCATATAATTATTTTACTTTTATTTCAGCCCCTGAAATAAATCCTAAAGACTCTAAACTTTCTTTATTATCTTCACTCATTAAGAAGTCTATAAATAATTTAACCTCTGGTGTTGCTTCACCCTTTGTGTACATATGCCCCCATGACCAGAAAGGATAAGCTCCTGTTGTTATTTTTTCCTTTGTAGCTTCTACACCTTCAATTTTTACAGGTTTAATATTTTGCTTCGCTTCATCTGTAGAAATATATGAAAGTGCTAAATAACTAATCGCTCCATCATTTTGCTTCATTGCATTTAACACAGCTCCATTTGAATCTTGTGTTGCTCCTATTGAATCATTTTCTAATGACTTGTCTCCATCTAATATAGTTTTTGTAAATGTACCTCTTGTTCCTGAAGATGCTGGTCTATGAACAACAAATATTTCTTTGTTAGGACCTCCAACTTCATTCCAATTCTTATACTTTCCAGAGAAAATTCCCTTTATTTGTTCTTTTGTTAAATTTTCAATTCCTAATGCTTTATTTGTAACTATAGCAAATCCTTGTGCTACAACCTTATGATCAACTAATTCTTTAACCTGACCTTCTTTAAGCTTATCCTCTGCAAAAATATCTGAATTTCCTATGTTTACACTGCCTTCTAATACTTGTGTTAGTCCTGTTCCTGAACCTCCTGCTTGTGCATTTACAGTTATATTTGAATGCTTTTCATTAAACTTCTCGATTGTTTGTTCCATTAATGGTAATAGTGCAGATGATCCACTCATTGTTATTGTTTTTGACTCTTCACCTGATGATTCTCCACCACATCCAGCTAAAACACCTACTGACAATGTTAATAATAATCCTGTTATTATCGTTTTTAATCCTCTTTTTTTCATATTCTCTCCTCCATTAATTAAAATCAATTTACTTTACACTACTAAATATAATCCCCGTAAGTTAAACAAATATTATGCCAATGTTAAAAGCATTTGTTACAATGTTAAATTAATTTAACATTGCAGCCTTAAAACAAAAGCACGATAGACTCACCTATCGTGCTTTTGCTATATATGCTTTATTTTAATTCTAAAACTAGTACCAACTCCTAGTTCACTATCAACTTTAATAGATCCATTAAAGGTTTTAACAATATGTTTAACTATTGCTAATCCAAGTCCGGTTCCTCCGCTCTTCCTTGCTTTATCTACCCTATAAAATCTTTCAAATATTCTTGGAAGATCCTCTCTTGGAATACCTATACCATTATCCTCAACCTTAAAAAAGTAATTTCCATTCTTATTGTAGCTCTTTACTTTTACTTCACATCCATCTCCTGAATACTTAATTGCATTTTCAACTAAATTTATTACCAACTGCAAAAATTTATCTCTATTACCAACTATAAAGCTATTATTCTCTTGAATTAATTCTAACTTAATGTTCTTATTCTTAGCTTGTACATCCAATACCGATATTGCATCTAGAATTATTTCGTTTGGCATAAACTCTTCATTAGAATTTTCTATATTATTTTCTATATTAGATAAAACTAAAATATCATTAATTAATCTTGTTAATCTTTCTGATTCCTTATCAATAATATCTAAAAACTTTTCTCTTGTTTCCTCATCCTTTACATACCTTAATGTTTCAGCAAATCCCTTAATTGATGTAAGTGGTGTTTTAAGTTCATGAGAAACATTTGCTACAAACTGACTTCTTACAAGCTCTAATCTTTTCATTTCAGTAATATCATGTATTGCAATAACTTTACCTAATATCATATACCCATTTATTATTGATGCTTTTTTTATTCTTAATGTTTTTTCAAATGGATGAAATATCTTTATTTCCTTAGCACTACCATCTCTTTCATTTAGTATAGAGTTAATGTCGTAGTCTCCAATATACTCCGTTAATTCCTCTCCTTTTACATCTTTTCTAATTCCAAATATATCTTTTGCATAAGGATTTATGGCTATAATTTTATTTTTCTTATCTACAGCTATAACTCCACTTTGCATACTATTAACAATAGCCTCTAATCTACTTTGCTTATCTTTTACTTCCTTAACAGTGCATTCTAATTTATCCGCCATTTCATTAAAAGTTTTACCTAATACCCCTAACTCATCACTTGAATTTATATTAACCCTTATACTCAAGTCTCCTTTAGCTATTTTTGATGTAACATTTTTCAATTCTTCAACAGGTGATATGATTGTCCCAATTAATCTTCTAGAAAATAAAAC
>JBOFVP010000107.1:0-2435 GCA_051653165.1 Clostridium sp. | reverse complement strand
ACATATGGACTTTCAAAATAATAATAATTGCTACCTGCAATTTCAATCGGCTGCAATATAATCCTATTAGGTAATTTGTCTATTGTATTATTTGCATTTACAATCCTATTTTCAAGCAATCTAACTTGCTTATCAACATTAGCTACATTTTGATATATTGCTTGAGTATCTTCGTTAACTTCAATTCCTAATTCATTCACTCTTTCTTTTATAAATTGCAAATCTGCATAAGACTTTCCTATAAGTCTGCTCAATTCATCTAGTGTATTTAACTCTTCCTTGGCAGACTCTACAATATTTGTAGCAGAACTTTTTGTGATATTAAAGGCAAAACCTTGCGTTACAATTTCTTCATTTAAGTCACTTATAACTAATACAAATGAATTAATTCCACTTGTGCTTATCATTGTGTCTTTAGGTTGAATGCTTATTGTATTTATACCCGTTATTACTATATTGTCTTTTTGTTCGCAAGTAATTTCATCATTAGGTTTATTTACTAATAATCTTACACTACAATTAGATATATCTTTGGCAATTCCATCTTCTTCAATTGTTATATTCCATATAGCACTATCACTTGTAGTTAGCAACTTGTCTTTTATTAGCAAAGGTTTTATTTTCTTTGTATCTAGCGTGAAATTATATATTTTTGATATTACATTATTTTGCAAATTATCATCCCCTTTCTTTTTAATTTATTTGTTATTTAATAAAATTTCCATTTTAATTAAAGTATCCAAATATTCTATAATCAACAAAAGCAACTCTTCCTTCTGCTTGTGTGCCATTATTCGTTACTTCAATATAATGTTTATTATTCTCTGTGTAAATAGCACAATAACTATCTGTTAATTTATTGTTTATTGTTACAAATTTATTTAGTATTGTGAAATTAGACGGTATGCCTGTTATCTCTACTACATTTACTTTAGATGGCATAGGAATTTGAATCTTGCCTATTAAATCACAATATCTATCATTATATCTAACACTTAATAAACCACCTTCGTTATTTACAACAAATTGTTTTTTCAATAAATCAAATTCGCTTTTAGATATAAATTCTAATCCACTTAATATAGCATCTTCGCTTTCTATAATAAGAGTGTGCCATCCCTTTTTTAATATTCTCAAAGGTTCTAAATTATCCTGTATAAATATATTTTTATGATAAACTTTATTAAATGTAGTTCCAATTGTTATTTCGCTAGGAACTGTAACACCATTGGTTTCCATAGGAATATATTTAGTTGTCAAATCTATTTCAGGCTGCTTTATTCCAAAATCTAATCTCATCTTGCTTAATTTATTAGCATAACAATATAGCGTAGGAATTACATACAAGTCGTCTTGCTCTGAATAGAAACTGTATGCTACTTTACTTCCAGTTCCCATTCTACTTATAATAGATTTTCCAACAGTTCTTTCCTGTGGAGTATATGCTGTGTTTACTTCTAAATTAAGAGAGTTGTTTATGTATTTTATTCCGTCTACTTGTTCTCTTATAAGTAATGTAGAACCATTAGCAACTGAATTTTTTCTATATAATCCATCTGCAACGAATAAACTTGCAAGTCTTTTCCCAATTATTTCGTATCCTTTTCCTGTAAAATGAGTCCTTATATTATTAGTGTTATCTGGAGTATCATCTGACCAAATATCAACATGATAAGACGATATAAAGTTAGAAATATCAATTACGGGGCAATTATACTTTTTGCCTAAATTATCTACCGCTAAACTAAACGCCTGTATTCTCATATCATTAGCATGTAAATTTCTAGGACTTTTCATTAATATTACCGCTTTGCCCCATAATAATTCTCTAATTATTAATTGCTCATACCATCTTATATATTCTTTTACATTTCCTACATATGGACAATTTGAATGCCTACTATCATTTGTTCCTAACATGAAAATTGTAATATCTCCATTATGCTTTTTATTCCATCTTGTATAAGATCTTGAACAATAATCCCCGCTATACCCTCTATTAATAGTAGTAATTTTGCTAGGATACACTTCATTCATTGCTTCATTAAATGATTCAACAATTGTTTTACTAGCTCTTTGCGTTGTATGATTACTTCCATCTGGGATGCTATCTGTTGATGGTGGTCTTTTATCTGTGCTTGTTATGTCATATCCGTAAGTTAAACTGTCTCCTTGAAATGTAAAAACACAGGCTAAATTATTTCTTAATTTCCACATTAAATCTCCTAGCAACTGAGATTGAATTAATCTTAGCTTTTCCGCATCAAATTTCGAACCTTTTATTATATCTGTGTCTGCTATATTTTCTTCTATTTCAATCTGATTTCCAACCTTTACTTCTTTGAAAAAGTTAAATTCCTTCATCTAATTAACACCTCCCCAGTATCCTATGTTTCCTACTATTTTTAATTTAATTTTCTCATCATTTCTAACTA
>JBOFVP010000106.1:0-1818 GCA_051653165.1 Clostridium sp. | reverse complement strand
TCTTTAGGTTCTCTGCTTCTTTCTCTACCTCTAACATATGGAACTATACAGTAGGTACAGAAGTTATTACACCCATACATTATTGTAACAAACGCTTTTACAGAACTCTCCCTGTCTACAGGTATACCTTCTACAATTTCTTCCTCTTTATTTAAAATTTCTTTCACTTGAACTCCTTCAGTCATTACTCTTTGAAGGTATTCAGGGAATTTATATGCGTTATGTGTTCCAAAAACTATATCTACATATGGATATTTTTTAAGAATAGTATCAGCCATATCTTGTTGTTGCATCATACAGCCACAAACCCCTATAACAAGTTCTGGATTCTTTTCTTTGAGTTTCTTTAATGCACCTAAATTACCAAAGACTTTATTTTCTGCATTCTCTCTAACACAACATGTATTAAATAGAATTATTGAAGCCTCTTCTCTATTATTTGTCTTAGTATATCCTATTCTTTTAAGCATACCTGATAGCTTCTCTGAGTCTTCCTCATTCATTTGGCATCCGTATGTATGAATAAAGAAGAGTTTATTTTTATGTATTTTACCCACTTTATTTGGTTTATTTATTTTAAGTTTTCTTTTTGACATTATAAATCCTCCCATATTTTAAACATATTATTTTTCCAATAAATCCATGATATTATAACATAAATTAACTATTATTTAAATAATGATTTTAAAGCTTTATGTATTACTTTAGATAAGATCTCATCACTAATATTGCTACTCTTGAAAATTAAAAGTGTATTTTTATGCACTCTAGCGTAAATAATGTCATAATTAATGTCTATTATTATAATTCGTCTACCTCTATATTTAACCATTACAACCTCCTAAATGCTCATTTTTTAATCATTTACCCATAACAACTATATATTTCTACACATTTTATCGAAATCCTTTTAATTTTATTAATTTTTTTGTTAAAATCTTGTAGAGGTGAAACACATGTCAATAAATAAATTTACTACCAGACTAAAATCATTACGTGAATTAAAGAAATTAACTCAGGAAGAAATTGCAGATAAACTTAATGTTAGTAGGACCACTTATGCGAATTGGGAAACTGGACGAGCAGAACCTGGATTAGAAATGATAATCTCATTAGCTAATGTGTTTGGAGTTAGTATTGATTACCTATGTGGAGTAACTAACGTTAGAGATAGGATATATGATGATCCGAAATTATGTGAATATATAAATAAATGTGTTGGAATATATGATGAATTTTTTAAAGACCAGGATAAATAACCTGGTCTTTTTTTAAATTGGCTTAGGTAGTTTAGTTATAAAACTTGCATAACCTCCACTGTATTTAATAATATTTAAACTGCTGAACTTTTCCATATCTCTTAAGTCCTCAAACTCAAAACTTTCTATCTTGCTTTTAAAATGATTGAAGTCATCCTCAGTACTTCCTGTTAACATCATAAAGCTACTTCCACTTGCTTCAAGTGTTTCAAATATTGAGTCTAACTGTTTCATATATTGAGTACTGAATATAAACTTAGTACCAAACTTACGACTTTGAGGTAGAATATATTCGAGTGTTTTCATACAAGTTGGGGCTTGGAACACTTCATCAACTAGTATATTGGCCCTTAAAGGCTTTTCATGTTTCATTCCTCTAAGTTGAGTTGCTAACCATATCTTACTTATCCAGTAGGTAACTAATATATTTTTTTGCATTTTGGTAGGGAAATCTCCCTCTTTCATTTTTATTAATACTATCTTCCCTTGATCCATACATTCTGAAAGATTAATGTTATTATCAAGGCCCTTATTATACATAAACTTTATTTTAAAATCT
>JBOFVP010000105.1:0-2233 GCA_051653165.1 Clostridium sp. | reverse complement strand
ATCCTCCTGTGCTTATCTACTTCTTGTCTTTATTTTACTATCCCTGTAAACGTTCTACAATTATCTAAAATAGTAACTTTATTTTACAAAAACTTTGCACTGATAAATTTTCAGAATATTTTTTTACAATAACTTTCTAGTGGAAGTTTTCGCAGAAAATTTATTCCCAAAACTTCCACTATATAAATTAAAGAAGGTTAATGCTCCATTTTAGAAACATTAACCTTTTTAACTTCTTTCACTGCATTATTAGATTTATGCAATATTAATCTTTCATTCTATTATTGACTTAACTATAATTCTGCTATTACTATTTTTTATGCAGTTATAATAAAATAAATTTAGCATAATGTTATAATATCTATTAAATTAGTACTTATTACTTTCTTCTATCCAATACTCTATATCCTCTATTGAATACAAGTATTCATCTGGTGCTATCATTTCATCTATACCTGATACAGCAACCAAATAATGCCATGCTTTTACATCCTGTACTTCAAAATTGTCATCATTTCTTATAAATTCTAAAGCCCATCTTCCAACGTCTTCTCTAGTTATTTTATTATCTATAATTTTCTTTAATTTATTAGTAATTTCATCTTTTCTTGGTTGAATCATCATAATCTCCCTTCTATTTTTTAGGACTTCAACTTCCTGTATAATTCCCATCAGCATCGAACATATAATGAACTTTTACTCCACCTGTTAAATCTGGCGATGGTCTAACTTGTCTAATATTTCCCAAATTGTCTACTGTTTCATACCAATCTCTTTTTGCTCCGGTTTGCGGATTCCATTCCCTTACATGTCTTGCTCCAGCCATTTTACCTTGAGTTCTAGCTGGCTTTATTTCTTCATAAAATCTAACTCTACCATCAGGTAATTCCTTGATTCAACTAGTCCCATATTTTTCTGCTTGTTGATAGTATGTCTTTAATTTATCATACTTCGCCGCACTATGAGCAGGATTGCCTCGCCCCTTAACACTTCTACCTAATGTTGGTTTGTAACTTCCTCCTCGTGGAGCTGCCTTAATATTGATTCCTACACCATTTGCACTCCCACCTGATAAAGGTCCTCCACCACCATGGCTTCTTCCTAGAGAACCTCCGCCACCAAACATTTGAAGATTAGTTAACCATTCTAAAAACTTATATCCACTTGGATCATATTTATTGATTGGATCATTATGGCAATATGCATACATATTATGAGACAGTAATTCTCCCTTTTCTCCTAATATTCCATCACCATTAATAAATCTACCTTGCTCTGCATTATAATATCTAGATTGTAGGTAGTATAATTTAGTTTCATTATCATACCTATATCCTCTATATCTATATGGATTTTTATCTGATCGCTACCATTGCTAACACTCCCACCTGTGCAGGTTGGAGCTAAGCACTGCTACGCGCCTAGATAAGTTCTTCTACCATCTTTAATGCTAACTAAGTATCCAAATGAATCATTAGAAGTGTTCTTGATACTACTTATTTAACTTTATATCAATATTTTTTAATTGTTGCTCCACATTCCAATTATTAGGTTTTGAATCTTTACTAAACCATTCGCCATCTGATTCTATCCATTTACTTCTATATTTCATTATATTTTCTTCCGTGCAATCTTCATATCCAAACTCAATTCCACAACAGTCACAAATATCAAATGATGGTCTTCCATTTTCCTCTCTTGGTGGCTCCTCTAAATCAGGGTATCCACATACTGGACATATATATTTCTCCATTTTAATCCCCCTATACATCTATGCATAATTAATAATTACAATCTGGACTATTCCAATAATCTAAATTAGTACCTTTACCATGAATTTGTGGGTTCAATTTATGGTATGTTCTAACAACACCATCCTTAGTTACTATACTAAATTCATTTGTTTTATTATTAAACTTCAATATATCTCCATTTGACGCACTTCTAGATAAAACATTTTTACCACTTGAATCTATAAATTCATTTGCTAACTTTAAATAATCATTTTTTGTGATATTTCCAAACTCACCTTGTTTAATAACATGCTTATAAAAATGTTTATCAAATTTTTTCTCATTACCGAAATTAAACTTATTACTATTACCTACCCCTTTAACACTTCTACCTAATGTTGGTTTGTAACTTCCTCCTCGTGGAGCTGCCTTAATATTGATTCCTACACCATTTGCACTCCCACCTGATAAAGGTCCTCCACCACCATGGCTTCTTCCTA
>JBOFVP010000104.1:0-8395 GCA_051653165.1 Clostridium sp. | reverse complement strand
ATACCCTCCCTACTCAAACATTTCTTTGATTAAATCAAACGCCCAAGGCATGAAATACAGAGAACCAAATATTAAAAGGTACTTCATTATTATTTTTCCTATATCTTTTGACCCACCAGATGATACACTTTTTAAAACCTCTACTACGCACCCAATAAGGCATAACCAATACCCTAAACCTCTAATAATATTAAAAAATCTTTGCCCTGCACCCGCTATCTTTCCTTCCACATTAGTACTTGCATTTGCTATCTTACCTAGCATAAGCATACAAGCCATACTGATCACTACTAATTTTTCAATGTACTTATCTTTTTTAACATGAGTTGCGAAACCCTCAAAACCATTTTGCAACTCGATATCCCGTAAGGTGAGGTTTCCACGCTCCATTTCACAAAATTGATGTATTGTCATTGTTAGCTCTCTTTTTTTCAAAATAATTTCCTCCTTATGAATATTTCCGTAACTTATTGGGAATAATTATAATATCAATTAAATCGGAGGTGCTTCACTATGTTCGCTTTTGTATGTGGTTATACATTCTGCTATGCAGTTGCATGTGCAGTTGTAACATTCATGTAAGTGTAAATAATTTGTTAACATTTAAGTAATTGACATAAAATAGGAATCTTTTATACTACTATTAGCATATACTACTAGTGTACGTAGTAACGTAGTAGTTACTTGCCCTAAGTCTGCCACCCATACCTGGTAGGCTTTTTTCTTTATATTTCAATGCCTTTTTTATTTAATGCTAATCTAAGTGCTGTATAAATGTGAGAATCTACTATCTCATACCATCTTTCTTTTCCCATCTGCAGCATATCTAGTTGAGTATATTCATTAAATACAATTGTTAAAGCAACACTTTCTATTGCTGATCTTTCTTCTATACTTAAAATATCAGCATCAACATTTAGGTTAAATAGTATCTTATCTACTCTCATATTGCACCTCACAACATTCAAATGGGTATTCTCCATTTATGAAACTGGTGTCATAACTCATACTCTTATATATAAAAATCTCTTCATCCTCACCATCTTTGTATAATGTCTTTTTACCCTTAAAAGCTACATTAACCAAATTTGTTATTTGAATATCTGTAAGTTCATCTTGTAGCCTGAAAAAAATATCATGTATATCATAAATCATATACCCACATCCATCTTCTTTATAATCACTAGAGCCTTTAACCCATCTAACTAACTCAGTACCTTGTGTTACTGTTTTTATAAGCCAACATTCTAAAAGACTCTCTTCTTTTACACTTATTAATCTTTCTAATGTTGCAACTTGGTATCCCTCAAAATCACTTGCATAAACTAAAACTAAATCCTTATTTCTCATAATATCCTCCTTAAAAATCAAAACTTCTTCTATTATTTTGCTTAGCAGGTTGCTTCATTTCTTGTTGACACATTTCTCTTTTTAGCAACATCTTTATATATACACTTGGGCTCAACTGATCCTTTAAAAAATTGTATAACTTCTGTTCTTCTTGGTTATCTTTAAAACTTATACTCAACTTCTTCATTCCCATATACTCCTTCCAATCAGTTCATATCCATTTGCGTTAGCCCAAAAACTATCTTCTACTAAAAATGAATTTGGTAGCCTATTTAATATAGGTATAGACAGTCTCTCAGCACCTCCACCAACCAAAGCTATATCATAAGTCTTAATTGGATAGTCAACCTGTATTTGACTTATAAGCCTATCTACAAATGACTTGTAAACTTCTATTGCAAAATCTATATCCTGCTCCTCACCATATATTTTAAGACCGTTTCTAAAAATTCTATCACTATCACTTACACTAAGATCAAGTCCAAGTTTATTGTTAATTGTTTTTATATAATCTGCTTCAAGATTTAATATGCCAAGTGGTAAACTATAAGGCTTTCTTATCTTTCTTCTACCCCCATCCTGAACCAATAAGCATATATCAGTTGTTCTCCCTCCTATATCAACTACAATTCCTTCAAAATCATAATCTACAGCTGCAACCCCTTCTGGAACAACTTCTATATCAGATATATTAATCTTTTTTATAACACCGTTTAACTTAATTTCATTGTTAAAATTTTGCATTACTAAATTACTTAAGTATTCCTTATCTTCTTTATACTGAGATAATGGTAAACCCACTACAACATTATTATTTATATCATCGCTACTTTGAGCTATAGCTCCGAGTAACAGTGGTAGTAAATTTTTTTTATACGCCTTTCTATACTCTGTTTCAAATTCCCCTTCTCCAAGCCAATATTGTACTCCTTTATACTCAATAACATCCCCCTTTTCTTCATATGGGCTAATTGTTGATATTTTAGAAGTAAAACTAATTCTCTTTGATGTTTTAACAGCATAATTACCTAAATCTACTCCTAGAATCATACCTCTTTATACTCCTTTTTCTTGCTTCATGGTTTATTTATATGCCCTAATTTATAAAAAGTTTCCTAATTTTCTAAAAAATATTATTTTAAATAAAAAAATAGAGAGTGATTACTATTCTTCACTCTCTAAATAAAATATCTCTTCTACATTCATATTAAGTTTTTGTGAAATAATTAATAGTAACTCTATACCTGGTTGACTACTATTATTTTCCCACTTATTATAATTTGCTTGTTTTACTCCTAAAAATTCTGCAAAATCCTTTTGTTTTTTATATCCAAGGGATAGTCTTATCTTGAGTAGATTATTTTTTACTCCCATTTTACATATCTCCATGTATAAAATTTTGTTTATAGGTTATAATATAAGAAAAGAGGAAGGTTTCCCTTCCCAAATGTCAAGCCTTATTGGATTAGCTACGAAACTACTTTCCAATTAGGCTTTTATTGTGTCTGAACTAACTCCTAACATTGTTGCTATTATAACTAATATCAAAGCAATTATTAAAAGTGTCATTCCACTATCTTTTCTTTGAGTTGTTTTAGTATTACAATTATGTTACCATATTATTACATTGTTAATCAATTACAATCGTCCTTCTTTTTACAACATAAAAATACAAAAAAAAAAATAGAGCCTATATAGGCTCTAATGATTAATATATAAAATTATTGACAATAATTAAGCTAGAGGTGATATCATGTTTTTGTTAGAAGCGATAGCTTATATAAAAATTGTAATTTTATTAACTATAGTAGCATTACTGTTATATCTTTTCTTTCATTTATATTTAATATATAAAGATAAATTATCTAAATAAAAAATACCCTGGAACTCTCTCCAGGGTATTTTTTTAATAAATTTTTTCCTCACATTATTAACATTATTGCATTTAACATATTAACACATACTTTATTATATGATACCATATTCTTGAAAGGAGGTGAATATATTGATAAATTCTAAAATTGAAATGTTTATGCATAACACTTATTTTACAGAAGTATTAGATGAAAATTATAATTTATGTTCTACTGCTACAAGTTTTCTTTATGCTTATAACTTGGAAAAAGATTGTACTGAATTTAATATTGCAATGGTTACAAATAAACACGTAGTTGAAAATGCTAAATTTATTCGCTATTCATTTAATATTAATGATGAAAATAAAAAACCCATCCCAGGTGAAGTATTCAAAGTAACCTTAGATGAAACTAAAATAAAGAATTTTATATTTCACCCAAATGGATTAGACTTAGCTGCTTTGGATGTTACAGATATCATTGTTAAGCATAAAGAAGAAACAAGTTTAAGCTTAAATATAACACCACTAAGTCCATTGCTAATACCTTCACCAAGTGAATGGAACAACTTAAATTCAATTGAAGAAGTAATAATGATTGGCTATCCAAAAGGAATATGGGATGAAGTTAATAACCTTCCTGTTTTCAGAAAAGGGATTACAGCAACACACCCTACTTATAATTTTAAAGGTAACCCTGAATTTTTAATTGATGCAGCTTGTTTACCTGGTTCAAGTGGTTCCCCAGTATTCCTTAATAATACAGGATTTTATTGGGATAAAGTGTCTGGATCTTATAAACTAGAAAGCAGATTCCATTTTCTAGGTATTCAATATCAAATCCCAATACACTTGGTTACAACTACATCATCTCACTACGATACACCTATTCAACTTAAAAATGGAGAAACTGTTATAGCTAAAGTGCCAACTAATTTAGGGTATATTATTAAATCTACTGAACTAGCATTTATTAAAGAATTTTTTAACAAAGCATAGTTCCATTATTTATAGAAGGGTGTGTTAACTTAATTTCACTCTTTATATTATTAGATTTTAATTCTTCTATTATTTTTTGCTGTTCTTGAACCTTTTCTTCAAGAGCAGCTACTTTACGTTCTATCTCTTGATACCTTTCTTCAGTCATAAAAACACCTCCATATAATTATATTATACCAATATTTTATAACATAAAGTACATTTTATACTTTTAATTTACTTCACAATATAAGTCAAATGCGAACTAATTATGTGATATTTTTTTCAGATGTTCAATTACTTTATTCGCAATTAAATTAGCACCTAAATCGTTTGGATGTACCTTGTCTGGAATATATCTCTTCCAATTAATAAAGTTAATACCACAGTTAAATACATCTATAAATTCAACAGAGAATTTATTTGCTACATCTTCACAAGCGTTTCTAAAATCATACATTGATAATCCTAGAGAATTTTTAACAATATCACTTGCATTATCAGTGCCACGTTGAATAGGAGCTATTATAAATATTTTTTCTAAATTTGGACATTCTCTAATTAGTCTGTCTACAACTTTAGACAAAGCACCTTTATATGTCGTTCTGTCGTATGGATAGTCTAAACTACCGATATTAATTGCATTATATTCACCATCAGTTTCGCTAGGAGCTTTTGTGCCATCATAACCAAAATCATTTGTACCTGCTTTTATAAACACGTATTCTATACTGTTTTCGTTTATTTGTCTAATTAAACCATTTAATTTGTAATCCGAAGACAAAGAAAAACCATGCGAAGAATTATTTTTAAATATAGATGAAATCGGATAACCAGGATTTCCATCATTAATATACTCTATTCCTAACTTAGCTTTTATGATAGGTTGAAATAAATTTTGTGCTGTTATACTATCTCCATAAAATAAGCATTTTTTATTTATAACTACATTGCCAATACTATCACTAATAAGCGAAAGTTCATTATCTATCCTTGCTATATCATTGTTATATATATCACTTTCAACGAATTGTTTGGGCGTTGAATATGAATATAAACAAGAACCATGTTTTCCTACACCGAAATTTATATAAGTTTTATTAATACAAATTCTTATATATTTAGTTTCGCTAGGAAAACTATTTACAGGAATATTGCCTAAATCATAGAACTGTTTTGCATCAGTACATAAATTAATCTTATTTACGTCATACATAGCAACATACCCAGCATTAGCGTTGTTTATTGTCACACCATTTATACTTTGTTTGAACCATAAATGAGTATTTGAATTTTTAAAATTTTCAATATCTATATAATCACTTAAAATAAAATTACCGTCATCAGATATGACACCTAAACTATTTATTTTTTTTCCAAGAATTGAAGTTTTATAATTATATAGGTTGTATTTACCACTATTATATAATATATTACTAAGTTCATAACTTAGATTGTCACCAGATATGTCATTCAACTCATGTTCTAATTTAGTTATATCTTCGTGTAGAGCAACATTAGATAAATAGTAAGGATAATACGTTGTAGCTTGTAAATTATTATCGAGCCAAATATGACCATTAAAACTAACATCTGCACCTAACACCCTTAAATAATTAACGTTCATGTTCGCTTCTACTGTTAAAGATATATGTTTTTGACCACTATTAACATAAAACACTTTTTTAACAGTACCTATTTTATCACTTCTAATCTCAAATTGAATTTGGTTAGTAGATAACTTACTATCAAAATGTATATAATAGGTCTTGCCAGTTTCTATTGTAATAGGGTTAATTTTTATAATTGTTGAGTTACTACCAATCCATTCCAACCCCAACAAATTATCATTCAATGAAACATTTCCATTTGAAACAACATCATAGTCAACCATCTTTATCATATTAGTCGTCCTACTTTTGAATTGAGATGGTAGCTTATCAATTGTAACACTATTATCAACTATATTAACATCTGTTACCATTTGTCTACCAACTACTGCAACACTTCCACCAGTCATAGCTTCCTTAACATCTTGCCCCATGTTTGCCATAGAAAGTATTCCAGTTTTATCTAACTTTTTATTCTCCATAGAATCCAACTCTGTATCTAGTCTATTTATTTCAGTTTTATCAGCTTTAGAATTTATTAAAGAATTAATATTACTTGTATTTTGAGTTGTTTGTTGAATATTAGTATCCAATTGTACGGTATTATTATCAACTTTAGTGTTAACATTTTTAAGCTCTTCCTTGGTGGCTTTAAATAATAAATCTTTTTCTGCTGCAGTCAATCTAGTTGTATATTTATTCTCTAAATTAGTACTAGCATCTTGTAATTCCTTATCATATTTTTCAACTTGATCAAGAGCTTTAAGTAGTGCTGAGAAATCATCACTTGCTTGAATGTACCCTTCATCATAAATACTATCTGCAACTTTAATATAAAAATCATAACTTAACAATTGCTTTTCACCTTGTCTAAAAATTAAGCAGCAAGTTGTTGTTCCATTTAACCCTAAAATTTGTTGTGGAATATCAACTGTTAATTTACCAGTTGTGGCATTAGTAATAGTAACATCAATGTATATCTTAGATTTGTCAGGTGTAATACAATATAATAAGACTTGTAGTCCTGATAAATCAAATATACTATTACCTTGCATTATATAGATGTCAACCTGTCTTGTTCCAACATCTCCTTGTATTCCATAAGCAGACTGTGAGTCACGCTTCTTTAAATCAATTACTAACTTTTGTGGTTCAATATTCATATAATTCCTCCTTAATTATAGTAAAAAGGTAGAGGAAACTCTACCTAATCCTTAGCTCAACAAAGCAGTCCAAGTATTCTTTCCAATTATTCCATCAACACTTAACCCATGAGCTCTTTGAAAATCCCTAACAGCTTTATCTGTCTTACCACCAAAATCATTATCAGTTGTCCCACAATCATATCCCTTAGCCTTTAATAAATTTTGTGCTCTCCCAACATCAGACCCTTTACTACCTCTTCTTAAAACAACACTAGGAATAACAACCTTTGTTGCAATAATAGAATCCAACTTAGCAAATGTATTCTTTCCTGCCAAAGCATCAACTGTTAGTCCTTGCTCCCTCTGGAATCTAATTAATACATTATATGTTTCATCTCCAAATGTTCCGTCAGCTCCAAACCTAGGCAATTGATATCCAGCTTTAATAAGCTTTTGTTGTAACTCTAACTCTCTTCCTGATACATAAGCCTTAGCTTGTGCTAATGTTCTTAATCCACTTGGTGGAGTATCTTGAATAACTGGAGGAGTAACTGTAACACCTGATATTCTATGCTTAAACTCTTGCCATCTTCCTGTATCTAGCAACCTTCTAGAGCAATACTTTCCACTGGCATGATTATGCATAAACAAAGCATCAACACCTAAACCATGCTTATCTAATAGATGCCTAGCTAGGTCTATTGCATTACTCATTGCCTTTTCAAAGTCTCCATCCTCATTAACACAAATCTCTATACCTATACTATTTGAATTTGTAATAGCTGAGTAATTGTTATTATCTCCAACATGCCAACCTCTCCAAGTGTCTTCTAAAGATTGAATTATATTGTTATCATCAACAATGTAATGAGCTGATGCTTTTGCATTTTCATGATTAGCAAAATAATTTCTATTTGCCATTGCATTGGAACCACGCCTTTTATTATCTGTGTCATGGATAACAATATATTTAGGTAGTATTGTCACTCCTTTTGAATAATTGATATTAATTAGTTGCTTATTGATTTTTAACATAAATTACACATCCCTTCTTAGATATAAATAGAGAGCCCTTAGGCTCCCTGTTATTGCTCTTCTTCTTTTTTCTCTGGATTAAATTTATCAACATTTTTATCAACGATACCTGGTAATGTAACTCCACAAGCTTCTAAGTTTTCTTTTATACTACCTGCTTCCTTGTAGATGAATAAACCTAATGTTGCTGTTATTAGTAAAAAATTAAGCCCTAGCACTAAATCTATTGTTATTACAAAGACTATTGCTACGAGCTCACTGATCCATCTTATTATTCCATCTCTCATTATACGTGATTTGTAGGTTCCTTGATTTTTCCATGTTTTCAGTAGGCCTGATAAAAAGTCAAAGCCTTTAAATGCTAGGTAGCATAGTAGTAATATGCTTACTGTTGTTGGTAATAGTGATAATAATCCTGTTTG
>JBOFVP010000103.1:0-3253 GCA_051653165.1 Clostridium sp. | reverse complement strand
AGTAGCCGCTGGCCTTAACCATTTTATAACATTTTTATCATCTTCTAAAATAATAGAAAAATCTTTTTCTGTCTTTGAATCAAACTTGTACATATTATGGCATGCCTTTTTAAATCCTGCAAATACTACTTTTCTAATTTGGCTAGGTTCAATCGTCTCCCTAAAATCATGAATACTATCTGATTGAATCTTTGTAAAATTATGCTCCAGAATTTTAGTAAATGGAAAGACCTTAGGCTTTTCATAATTAGGAACATCTAAGTAGAAATGTTCTTTCATTTGTGAATATATAAATTTAGCTATTTCTACCTTTCTTGAATCAACTACATTTCTAGCTTCATAATCATTCAAATATGATTTCAACTTATTTAATGCTTGTGTTATTAACTTATAAATTAACTCTACATCCCTCTCATAGTCAATATCAGTATTATTTAATAATTCAACAAGTAAAATTTCTTCAAGAGATTTTATCTCATTAGCACCATTTCTATTACTAAATCTCTCTACACTTCCATAAACTAATGATTTACGTATAATTTCCTCATCTATAGGTTGATAATTCAATTTACTTACATCTAAATCAAAGTCATTAAAGCCGCAGATAACCTCTTCCGTAGGTTGTATAACTATTCTTGGTATTTCAATTATATTGCTAATATACTCTTCTACTATTGAATCATATCGTTCTTCTATTTCTCTAACATATTCATTTTTAAACTCCTCAAATATAATTTGATCTGAAGTTTCTAAACTATCCTTTAATCTATCTACAACTATTTTTTTAATTTCATCATTTTTAAATTCCTTAATGTTAGATACTGTATTGTAAATAGTATTTATTTCTTCAACTACTTTTCTGTCCACTTCAATTCTTAACTTTTCTGATTGCCTTTCAGTTTCTGATGCAATATTATTTAGTTGTTCTTCTCTTTCTCTAAGGTTTTCTTCAAACTTAGTTTCAGTTGTAACAACCTCTTTTTTCTCACTTATTTCATTTGCATCTATTTCAATTATATTCTCTTTCTTAATAATTGAATCTGCCTTATTAGCTTCATCAACAATTTCTTGGAACTTATCGTGAGAGACAATTGTTAAAGTATCAACCTTCTTATTACCTGTTCTTTCTCCATATGGTAAACGTAAGCCTCTACCAATTGTTTGCTCTCTTAAGGTCGTAGATGCAGCTGTTCTTAAAGGTATTATTGTATATAAGTTAGTTACATCCCACCCCTCTTTAAGCATATTTACATGTATTACAATTTCTATATTATTATCAACAGACTCTAATGACAGAAGTTTTTCTATATTTTCTTCTTTCTCACCTCCTGTTTGATTTGAATTAATTTCTATTACCTTATCCTTATAATATCCATTGAAAAATTTATCAGATTTTATTTTTTCAAGTAGCATAGCAGAGTGTTCTGTATCTTTAGCTACCACTAGAATAAACGGTTTTATATATTTTTTATTATGGTCTCTTGAATATAATTCAAGGTTCACCTTAGTCTCTTCATGTAACCTTATTCCATCCTCTAATTTTAATTCATCTAGTTTTTCTAAATTATTTTTATATAAATCTGGATTAAAATTCTTTCTTGTCGCAACAGCTGGTATCTTCACATATTTACCATCACTTAAAGCCTTAGCTAAAGAATATTCATACACAACATTTTTAAATTTATTTGTTTTAGAACCCGTTTGCACCTGTGGAGTAGCAGTAACTTCTAACCCTAAAATAGGTTTCAATTCATTTAATACCTGCATTCCTTTATCTGCTCTATAATGGTGTGATTCATCCATTATTATAACTAAGTCCTCTAATGTTGATAAATAATTAAAATATGAATCACCAATATATTCACTTAATCTTTTTATTCTTGGTGGCTTTCCTTGTTCTTTTTTACCTCTAGGTTTTTGAGTGTCACCATTTATCTTTGATATATTAAAAATATTAATAGTAACCTCTGACATCCCAATTTGACCTCTAGTTAACTTTTCATAATTTTCACCTGTTACAATATTAGGATGATTAACTGCAAACTCTGATATACCTTTAAATACATATTTAGGATTTGTGCAGTTACCAAAATCCTCTATTAGTTTTTTATATATTGTTAAGTTAGGAGCAACAACAAAAAAGTTTTTTATCCCTTTACTTAAGTACAAATATGCTATAAACGCTCCCATAAGTCTTGTTTTACCAACCCCTGTTGCTAATGAAAAACATATTGAAGGAAAATCCCTCTCAAAATTACTTACAGTTGGAAACTTATTAATAACTTTTTTTAATTCCTCTTTTAGATCCGGCTCTTTATCTAAATTTAAAATTGAACATAACTCATCTAGTATATTTAAACTCTCCCATTGTGGTTTTCTTAGACTTAACCTATTCTTTATATTCAGTGCTATCCTACTCATAATCAACCCCGCTATCATTTTCTGAATTTATGTTTTTAATATTTAAATTATAACTCTCATTACCAAACTCACATTTATTTAATATAGTTTGTGGAATCTTTTTTATATCAATAGTATCATATTTATCTTCACACTCTTGTTGATAAGATTTACAACAAATAAGTAAACTTTCATTTTCTTTCATTTCACTATAAATTTTGTCTAAATGCTCAATTGTAATAAAATTTGTTGATACATAAATAAAATCATTTTCGTTAGAAAACCCCTGTTTCCAATAGATATCTTTATTAGGCTGATATTTAAATCCTTGTATTTTACAAATTGCACTAGATAACATTTCTGCATTATACTCTTTATTTATTACCCAATTACCAAAGACATCCCTATTTAATAATGATGGAGCAAGTTCATAAAATTTGAATCCCCCTCCGCCATTCCAATTTACATCTTTGGAAATACCAGTTTTATCATTATTATCAATAATTCCTCTTAACCTTTCATAACAATGAGAATAACAATGTTCACCTAATTCAATCCCAATCCATTTTCTATTCATTTTATGAGCCACAGCTGCAGTAGTTCCAGAGCCTAAAAATGAGTCTAATACAAAGTCACCTTCTTTAGAGAAATGTTTCAAAATTAACTCTAGTAAAATTTCAGGTTTCTTTCCCCCTCTAAACCCTACGCCTCCTTCTGTTCTACAATTACCAAAACTTGATGCAAAATCATAAAAATTATTTATTGGTAAATACCTTGTATTTATTTCATCCTTAAGCTTATCCACTGGTACACCTTGATAATATTTACCTTTAGTTGCTCCTACTCTGTTAGG
>JBOFVP010000102.1:0-50836 GCA_051653165.1 Clostridium sp. | reverse complement strand
ATTTTCTATACAAATAAATTTAATTATTTATTTTTTCGATTCTTCTTAACTATTGATCTTTCTTCAGCTAATCTTCTTTTTTCTTCTTTTTCTTTTTTCTTTTCTTCTTCTTCAAGCCTTCTATTTCTCTCTACAATCTTTGCAGATACCTTTATGGCTTGTATCGTAAATAGATTCCAAATACAGAACCACACAGCCCATAAAATTAATGCTACTAAAATAGAATCTTTTGTATTTGTTCCATTTGATAGATTAACTGCTAGCCCTATTCCTGAAAATACTGTAGCCATTACTGCACTTGCTTTGATTCCAAATGCCTTACTTTTTCTAGCCTTCTCAACATACAACATTAAAAGCTTCATATATCTCATCCCCTCATGTGTCTAAACATAAATTTATTATACACTATTATTTAAACATTTTCATTATATTTATGTAAGTTTAAGTATATTTTTTATTATGAATGCAAACTAATAATAATGATACATTTTTATTCTAAAGGAGATATAAATGAAGAAATTATTAAGAGTCGTTATATTTTTTTATTTGTTATTATTTTTCACACCCTATATTTCATCTATTTCTTCAACAACTCCAAGTTATAAAATACTTATCGATTTAAATGAACTAACACTATCTTTAATGGATTCTAAAACAAATAAGCGTATAAAGTGTTATCCAATAAGTGCAGGGGCATTAGATTCACCTTCACCTATTGGAACATGGCAAATTAAAAGTAAAGCTATAATGAAAGGTCCTTATGGTGGCTATTGGATTGGTCTTAACGTACCTTGGGATACCTTTGGTATTCATGGAACTAGTAATCCCTCTTCCATAGGCACATTAGCATCTGGTGGCTGTATACGAATGTATAACTATCAAATAAAAGAATTATTTAATTTAGTTCAATATGATACCTTAGTTATTATCACATCTGGACCTAATCTTAGTTTCTCTCCTTATCAGCGTACTATAAAACCTGGAGATCGTGGAAGTGATGTATATTACATACAACAAAGATTGCATGATTTAGGTTATTTCAATGGAACTATTAATGGTATATATGAATATACGTTAGAAATCCCTGTATTGAGGTATAAACGTGATTTTGACATTATTGGTAAAAGTGAGATAAATCAAGATTTTTTAGATTCCATTGGTTTATTTAAATTTGAATAAATAGAAAAAACACCACTATGTGGTGTTTTTTCTATTACATATAATTATAATATGAAATATTAATACGAGATAAGCCGTAAGCGGGGTTCTGTATTAAGCAACCATCTATCTAGGCTCATTGTTGCCAATGAGCTCAAGCGACACACCCGAGGACGAGACGGGCAGCCTCTAAATGTCCTCCTATACGGTCTTGCTCCAAGTGGGGTTTACATAGCCATTATGTCACCATAATGCTGGTGAGCTCTTACCTCGCCTTTCCACCCTTACCAGTTACTTACGTAAACTCAGCAAAATGCTTCTGGTGGTATATCTCTGTTGCACTATCCTTCAAGTCGCCTTGACTGGCCGTTAGCCAGCACCCTGCCCTATGGAGCCCCGACTTTCCTCTCCTAGTTCAAAGACTAGCAGTGGTTGCATGTCTTACTCGCAAGATTTATAATATCATACTTCTAAAAAAAATACAAATGAATATATTTATATATTATACAAATTGTAACAAAACTACTAGTAATCCTATTATAATAAGGCCATATAAGCCTACTCCATAAAATAATAAAGTTAATAACAAAATAGAAATCACTATTATTTTTCCTATTGTAAACCCAAAGGGATAACAATTTCTTCTCATACGCTTGTTTCCACCAAAGCATCTACCACAGGTATCTTTAATATCCTGAAAAATTCTCTTACACTCTGTACCAAAATTATTATTTGAATAATTTGATTTACTAGAACGGCTTCCTTTTCCCATTTATAACCTCTAATATTATTGTTTATCATTATATTATAGTATTGTTACATTCATTCAATTACAATTTTTTATACAAATTCATATGGATCTGATGAAGTACTACTTTTAATGATTTCTAGGCCTTTTAAGTTAGCTAATTTTTCAGTAATACTTTTTACAAATATTAACCACTCTGTATTAAAGTGACCTGCATCAATTATAGTAATTCCCATTTCTTTAAAATCACTAACAAAATGGTATGTTGTATCACCTGTTATAATGGCATTTGCTCCCATTTGCATAGCTTTATAAAAGAAATCTTGCCCACTACCATTAATTATTGCTATTTTATTTATTGTTTGATTTCCTTTGGCAATCCTTAAATCATTACACTTTAAATTATCTTTAACAATCTGAATTAATTCTTCACAAGTCTTAGATTTTTCTAATGTAACTACTCTTCCTATTCCAGCATTTTGAGCATTAAAGTTTTTATCCATTATTTCACTTTCATCAAACCCTAACATTCTTGTTATAACTTCATTTAATCCCCCACTTATTGAATCTAAGTTAGTGTGGGCAGAATATAGAGCTATATCATTCTGTATAAGTTTAAATATTTTTCCACCTTGTAAATTACTCTTAATAATACTACTTGGCCTTATAAATAATAGCGGGTGATGAGTTATTATTAAATTAGCCCCCATTTTAATAGCTTCATCTATTACATTATTTGTACAATCTAATGCTAACAATATTTTACTAACCACTTTTTCTTCATCGCCAACCATTAAACCTACGTTATCGTAACTTTCTTTCAAGTTATAAGGTATAGCATTATCTAAGTAATTTGCAATCTCTCTAACCTTCACTTAATCACCTCTTAAACTATCTAGTTTCTATTAAACCATCTATAAATTGAAGTTTGTCAAGCACTTCCTTTTTTCTATCAATTGCGCTTTGACTATCTTCCTTTATTAGTCCTAAAATTTTCGTATATTTATTTTTCTTTTCAATTAAATAATCTCTCATTAATGGATTATTTACTCTTAATAATCTTGGACTTATTTCATAGAATAAGTCTTGCAGCACCATTCTTTCAGCATCATTTTTCTTAACCTTAAACAGTTCGTAATATATGCCTTCATCAAGACATAAATCTTCTTCTAATATTTCATATCCATTAGTATATAAATATTCTCTTAATACTTCTGGATTTTGAGCTGGTTGTAATACAATATACTCTAACTTCTCTGTTACAGCCATATCATTTTCTAAGATGTCTCTTATAAGATTTCCACCCATACCAGCAATAACAGCTCCTTGAGCTTCTCCTGGTTTTAATGTGGATAATCCACCACCTAATCTACATTCTACTTCATTCCAAGTTTCTTCTATTACGCAATTTAATTTGCACTTATCTAGTGGATCTTTATTAATATCTGATGCTATTGATTTTTCACAAATATTATTTTTTACTAAATATATAGGAATGTATCCATGATCTGTACCTATATCCGCTATACAGTTACACTTTTCTATATGTGATGCTATGAATTGTAGTCTTTTACTTAGTTCCATTTGAAAATTCCTCCATATATTTATCAAAATTAAATTAGCACCCTTTGGGTGCTAATTTTTAAGACTAATCTAAATAATCCTTTAGTTTTTTACTTCTAGATGGATGTCTTAACTTTCTTAAAGCCTTAGCTTCTATTTGTCTAATTCTTTCTCTTGTAACATTAAACTCTTTTCCAACTTCTTCTAGAGTTCTTGCTCTTCCATCATCTAATCCAAATCTAAGTCTTAGAACCTTCTCTTCTCTTGGAGTTAATGTGTCTAAAACATTTATTAATTGTTCTTTTAACATTGTAAATGCTGCTGCTTCAGCTGGCGCTGGTGCTTCATCATCTGGAATGAAGTCCCCTAAATGACTATCTTCCTCTTCTCCAATTGGAGTTTCTAACGATACTGGTTCTTGAGCTATCTTTTGTATCTCTCTTACCTTATCAACTGGTAGTTCCATAACCTTTGATATTTCTTCTGGGAATGGATCTCTTCCTAGCTCTTGTAATAGTTGTCTTTGTACTCTTATTAACTTATTGATTGTTTCAACCATATGAACCGGAATTCTTATTGTTCTTGCTTGGTCTGCAATTGCTCTAGTAATTGCTTGACGTATCCACCATGTAGCGTAAGTTGAGAACTTAAACCCTTTTCTATAATCAAATTTCTCTACTGCCTTAATTAAACCAAGGTTACCTTCTTGTATTAAATCAAGGAATAGCATACCTCTTCCAACGTATCTTTTTGCTATAGAAACAACAAGTCTTAAGTTCGCTTCTGCTAATTTCTTCTTAGCATATTGCTCTCCATTTTCTATTCTTAAAGCAAGGTTTATTTCTTCTTCAGAAGATAATAGGGGTACCTTACCTATTTCTTTTAAGTACATTCTAACTGGGTCATCAATAGCAATACCTTCTGGTATTGATAAATCAACATCTTCCTCTTCTGGTTGAGCATCATTTACTTCACCAATGACCTCTATTCCCATTGATTCAAGTACCTCATATATCTTTTCAATTTGTTCAGGACTTAAATCTATGTTTTCAATCTCATCCATAATTTCTTTGTATGTTAAGGACCCATTCTTCTTACCTTTATCTATTAAATTCTTAACTACATTCATTCTTGCATTTCTGTCGTCTTTAACTTTTCCAACTTTCACCTTAGTGCTTTCTGCCATTTTATCCATACCTCCTTTCGTCATAACCATTAAACCCTCTCTCCCCTTTTTAGCTGCTCTGTAACTTTTTTCAATTCCATTGCAAGCTTTATTGATTCTTCAATCATACCCTTTTGTTCCAAAGCTTTTAACTCCTTTTTTAAACTTTCTATTTTTATAAAAAGTTTATTTGTCTTAATTTGATTTATATAATCATCAATTAATTGTGTATCGTCCTTTCCAGTAAATACAGTCATTTCTCTGATTTTCACCCATTCTTGTGAACTTTCAACATCATCACAACCACCCTCAACATAGGCAAAAATATTATTAACTTTTTTTTCTTTTGCTTCTTCTATTAAAGAATAAATTTTTCGGTGAGATTGTAAATTAAAATCTGACGAATTTATTTTAGACTTTATATCAAAATAATGTTCCTCATTTAATAACAATTTCAATAAAGATTTTTCTGCTTTCATAAACGCAGGCTCTATATATAATTTTGTTCCACTTTCTTCCTTTTTATTCATAAAAGGTTCCTCTTTTATGTTTTTCGTCATAGATAACAAATCATATATAGATTGCTCCCTTAAACCTGTATCCTCTGATATTCTTTTTATATATACATCTTTTTCTACTGGATTTAAGTCAGCTAAAACCTCGGTTACTCTTTTACCATATTCTATTAGTTGTCTTTCGTCTTTTAAATTAATACCATCCTCTGCCCTTTTTAATCTGTAGTTTATTAATGGAGTTGCACTTGATATTAACTTTAAAAATGCTTCTCTACCATTACTTCTTACAAATTCATCTGGATCTTTACCTTGTGGAATGGATAAGACTCTTACATCTAACCCTGCACCTCTTAAAATTTCAAGCCCTCTCATCGTCGCTGTCTGCCCTGCAAAATCTGCATCATAAGATATTATTACCTTATCAGCATATCTTTTCATTAATCTAGCTTGATTTATTGTTAATGCTGTTCCTAATGATGCAACAACATTTGTTATACCATATTGATTTAAAGTTATTAAATCCATATACCCTTCAACAATTATAAAGTATCTTTCTTCTAGATTACTTTTAATCGCAAAGTTTAACCCATACAGATTTGTACCCTTATGAAAGACTGGCGTCTCAGGTGAATTTAAATATTTAGGTTTTGAATCATCAAGTACTCTTCCTCCAAACCCAATTACTCTTCCCTTCACATCAAACACTGGAAACATTACTCTGTTTCTAAATCTATCATATTTGTTATTTGTTTTTTGACTTGTTAAAACTAGCCCTGCTTCTTCAAGTAAATCATCTTTAAATCCCATTTTTCTTAAATGATTTAAGAGACCATTCCACCCATCTAAAGCAAATCCTAATCCAAACTTTTTAATTGTCTGTTCTTTTATTCCTCTATTTAAGAAATATTCTCTTGGAACTTTATTGTTAACTAAGTTTTTGAAAAAATATCTTCCTGCTTCAATGTTTGCCTGATATATCTTCTCTTTTCTATCATTAACAAATTTATTTTCACCACTTCCCATTTCTATAGGAATATTTGCTCTTTCTGCTAGCAATTTTAATGCTTCTGGAAAATTCATATTCTTTTGTTTCATAACAAAAGTGATTACATTCCCAGCTTCTCCACATCCAAAGCACTTATAGATTTGTTTATCTTGCGAAACACTAAAAGATGGCGATTTTTCATTATGAAATGGACATAATCCACTATAATTTCTTCCCGCTCTCTTAAGCCTTACACTTTCAGAAATAATATCTACAATATCATTCTCATTTTTAATTCTCTCAATTATTTCTTCTGAAACTCGCAAGGAGTTTTCCCCCTCCCCACAATATTTTTTTCAACAATTTATATAATATTCGACAGTTTATCGACTATTCCTTCTTATTTTTAATAAAATTTTATTTTTTTATAATAATTAACTATTTATTACCTAAAAACATTTACAGATTTTAGCTTTCCATAAAACATAATAAATTATTCCATAAATTTTTAATAAATAACAACTTTTGGAACATATATTGAATTAAATTGATTTAAGCAGTAATCATCACTCATTCCAGCCACATAATCTGCAACTCCTCTTTTCAATCCTTCAACTTTTGCAATATTCCTGTATAGCTCTGGCATTTCATCTGGCTTTCTCTGATAATATTCTAATAACCAATTTAAAATAAACTTTGCCTTTTCTCTTTCAACCTTTAATATATCTCCAAGATAAACATTCTTAAACATATACTGCCTTAACTCTCTCATTGCATCATCTTTTGCCTTACTTAACCCAACCCATGCTTCTCCTGACTCAACCCTAATAGCTGATGTGTTGATAAAGTCTGTAACTAGCGTTTCTATTCTTTCTGAATTACTTTTTCCAAGCTCTGATAAAATTTCTTTAGGCAACTCTTCTTCTGTTATTAAACCTGCCCTTATAGAATCATCTATATCATGATTAATATATGCAATTTTATCACTATACTTCACAACTCTGCCCTCTAATGTGAAGGCTTCCTTTCCACCTGTGGGCAATCCACTGTGGTTTAGTATCCCATCTATCACTTCTGCTGTTAAATTTAAACCTCTTCCATTTCTCTCAAGCTTCTCTACAACTCTAACACTTTGTTCATTATGCCTAAAACCTTCTTCTAAGAACTGCTGTAGGACCTCTTCTCCATTGTGAGCGAAAGCAACATGACCTAAATCATGCCCTAAGGAGATTGCTTCTATTAATGTTTCATTTAACCCTATTCCAACGCCTATTGTTCTAGCTACTTGTGATACTTCTAAGGTGTGAGTAAGCCTCGTTCTATAGTGATCACCAAATGTTCTTATATATACTTGAGTTTTATGCTTTAACCTCCTAAATGATTTAGAATGAATAATTCTATCTCTGTCTACCATAAATGAAGTTCTGAGTTTATCTTTCTTTTCTTCTATTCTTCTTCCTTTAGAATCCTTTGAATGAGTAGCAACTTTTACTAGTGTCAAGTTCTCAAAATTTTCGATTTTTGCTCTTATATCCATCTTTACTCACCTCTTTTATAGTATTCTATACTTTTCTTCTAAATCCTCTATTTCTAACTATTAAATATTATTTGCAAAAATAAAAAAAAAATTTAACCATCTTAAATTTTTAATATTTATTTCTAAACCATATATAGTATATTTAAGTAACTTATCTAATATCATAATAATAAGTAATTTATAAGGAGTATTTTTATGAGTAATGTATTTATTGACTTTTCTAATGAAAAGCTTGCTATAAAAACCATTAAATCAGATATTCTCCCTCAATATGGCTTACATAACACAGAGGTATCTATGATAAAATTCAAAGATACTGATAAACAAAGAGCTGTATTTAAGGTGTCTGATAATTGTAAAGACTATTGTTTAAAAAAAATATATTTTAACGAAAATGATTTATTATATGTATATTCAGCTCTTGAATGGTTATACAGAAAAAATTTCAATGTCCCTAAGCTATTACCAACTATTGATGGAAATCGTTATGTTTTTTATTCCGATATGCTTTTTATACTAACACCTTGGATTGAGGGTGTTAAATGTGATTTTGATAATTTGAAACATGTTTTATTATCTTCAAGAACACTAGCTTTAATGCACAAAAACTCAAAAAACTTTCACCCAATAACCGGAAGTACAATGCGTGAAGGATATGATGATTTATACATATCTACTTTGAAACACTTTGAACAACTTTTAAGCACTTTTAACTTAGCCAATGATACTCGCGATAAATTCTCATTAGAACTTATTAATACTTTTGACGATAATCTATCATTAGCTGAAAAAAGTTTAAGTATAGCTTCTCAAATAGATACTAATAAATTAGCTAAAGGTTTATGCCACGGTGATTTTGTAAATAAAAATATTATTTTTTCCTATGATAATGAAATTTGGTTAATTGATTTTGATAAGTGTAAGACAGATTATACCGCTCACGATATCTCTTATCTTCTAAGAAGACTTTTAAAGCGTGAAGGTACAAAATGGGATGAAAACTTAACTATAAATATATTAAAAAACTATAATGAGTTAATGCCTCTTTCAGAATCAGATTTGAGATACATTCTATCTTATATTTTATTCCCTCAGAAATTCTGGAAAATAACAAGAGACTACTTTAAAAATATAAAGAAATGTAATAAAACTGCCTTCCTAACCTTGTTAAAAAAATCAAATGCAAAACTAGACTCTCATCTTGAATTTTCTAAAAATATTATTGAAAGAGTAGAAAAAGAATTTAATATAAAAATAAAAGCATAGTTTTCACTATGCTTTTACGTTTATAAAATTATCTTTTATTTTTTACTTGTGCTTGTGCTGCTGCAAGTCTTGCAAGTGGCACTCTAAATGGTGAACATGATACATAGTCTAAACCTATGTTGTGGCAGAATTCTACTGATGATGGATCTCCTCCATGCTCTCCACAAATTCCAAGCTTAATGTTTGGTCTTGTAGCCTTTCCTTTTTCAACTGCCATCTTAACTAATTGTCCTACACCATTTTGGTCTAATTTAGCAAATGGATCTTGCTCATATATTGCTCTTTCATAATAATGTGCTAAGAAGTTAGCAGCATCATCTCTTGAGAATCCAAATGTCATTTGAGTTAAGTCATTTGTTCCAAATGAGAAGAACTCAGCTTCCTTTGCAATCTCATCAGCAGTAATTGCAGCTCTTGGGATTTCTATCATAGTACCAACTTTGTACTCTAACTTAACTCCCTTTTCTTCCATAACTGTTTCTGCTGTTCTAACAACTATATCTTTAACATACTTTAATTCCTTAATTTCTCCAACTAATGGAATCATTATTTCAGGAACTACATCATAACCTTTGTTATTCTTAACTTCTATAGCAGCCTCAATTACAGCTCTTGTTTGCATTTCAGCAATTTCAGGGTAAGAAACAGCTAATCTACATCCTCTGTGTCCCATCATTGGGTTAAACTCATGTAAGCTATCTACAGTTGCTTTTAAGTCATCAAATGTTAATCCCATTTCCTCAGCTAATTCTTTGATTTCTTCCTCTGTGTGAGGTAAGAACTCATGTAGTGGTGGATCTAGGAATCTGATTGTAGCTGGCATTCCTTCTAAAACTTCATACATTTCAATAAAGTCTTGTCTTTGCATTGGAAGTAACTTAGCTAACGCACCTCTTCTTTGTTCTTCATTTTTAGCAACTATCATTTCTCTCATTGCCTTAATTCTGTCACCTTCAAAGAACATATGCTCTGTTCTACATAATCCAATACCTTCAGCACCAAACTCAACAGCTTGCTTAGTATCTCTTGGATTATCAGCATTAGTTCTAACTTTTAATGATCTTATTTCATCAGCCCATGCCATAAATGTAGCAAAGTGACCTGAAATTTCTGGAGTAACTGTATCAACTTTATCAGTGTAAATATTACCAGTTGAACCATCTATTGAGATGTAATCTTCAACTCCATAAACCTTTCCACCAACTTCTAAAGTTTTAGCTTCTTCATTTATCTTTAATTCACCACATCCAGCAACACAGCAAGTTCCCATTCCTCTAGCAACAACTGCTGCGTGAGAAGTCATTCCTCCTCTTACTGTTAAGATACCTTCAGCTGCAATCATACCTTCAATATCTTCTGGTGAAGTTTCTAATCTTACTAATACAATAGTTTCACCATTTTCTTTTCTTAACTTAGCTTCTTCAGCTGTAAATGCAATTTTACCACAAGCAGCTCCTGGTGAAGCTGGTAATCCTTTAGCAACAGCTGTTGCATTCTTTAATGCTTCATCATCAAATGCAGGGTGTAATAGAGTATCTAATTGCTTAGGCTCAACCTTTAATATTGCTTGCTCTTTAGTTAACATTCCTTCTTCAACTAAATCAACAGCAATCTTTAATGCAGCTTGTGCTGTTCTCTTACCATTTCTTGTTTGTAAGAAGTATAATTTACCTTCTTCAATTGTCATTTCCATATCTTGCATATCTTTGTAGTAATTTTCTAAAGTATTAACTATATCAATAAATTGTTTATAAACTTCTGGATTTTGTTCTTCTAACTTAGCGATTGGAAGTGGTGTTCTGATACCAGCAACAACGTCTTCTCCTTGAGCATTCATTAAGTATTCACCATAAATTTTGTTTTCTCCAGTAGCTGGGTCTCTTGAGAATACAACCCCTGTTCCTGAAGTTTCTCCTTTATTTCCAAATACCATTTGTTGAACATTAACAGCAGTTCCCCATTCTCCTGGAATATCGTTTAATCTTCTATATACTATAGCTCTTGGATTATTCCATGATCTAAATACAGCTGTAATAGCTTCAACTAATTGCTTTCTTGGGTCTTCAATAAAGTCTTCACCTTTTTCTTTCTTATAAAGTGCTTTAAATCTTACACATAACTCTTTTAAGTCGTCAGCAGTTAAGTCTGTATCAACTTCAACTCCCTTTTCTTCCTTCATTTCTTCAATTATATGTTCAAATAATCTCTTTTCTACACCCATAACAACGTCTGAGAACATTTGAATGAATCTTCTATATGAATCATATGCAAATCTTGGATTGTTTGTTAAGTTAGCCATAGCTTCTGTAGCTTTGTCATTTAATCCTAGATTTAATATTGTATCCATCATACCTGGCATTGAAACTCTTGCCCCTGATCTAACTGATAAAAGTAATGGATTATCTAAACTACCAAATTCTTTACCAGTAACTTTTTCAAGTTTTTCTAAGTTTGCTGTGATTTCTTCAATGATACTTTCTGTGATCATGCTACCATCTTCATAGTATTTGTTACAAGCCTCTGTAGTTACTATGAATCCTTGTGGAACCGGAATTCCTAAAGTTGTCATTTCTGCTAGGTTAGCACCCTTACCCCCAAGCAGATTCTTCATTGACGCATTTCCCTCACTAAAAAGGTAAACATATTTTTTCTCCATCTCAATACTCCTCCGTTCAATACTTATTGAATATATATACTATCGGAACCCATTGCCCCGTAGCTACCATAGTTTTAATTATAATTAGTACCAGTGCGAATTTTTCACACTTCTCTAGGTATATTCACTATTTGCACTAATTATTACTTACCCTTACCCAATTTAACAAATAATTTTGTTATGTTTGTTTTTGAAACCTTTCCAACCATTCTAAAGGCTTCTCTATTATCAAGCTCTACTTTTTCAACTATTGGAATAGAATCAATTTCGTGCTCTATAATCTTTTTTGCTAACTCGTATGCATTATCTTCTTCATACCCACAGATAATATTTGGCATCCTCGTCATAATTACACCTACTGGAACTTTATGAATATCTGTACCCCCGATTGCAATTTTTAAGAAATCCTTTCTTGATACAGCACCTGTTAAAAACCCATTATTTTCTACAAACAGTGTACCAACATCATTTAAGAATAAGTAAACAATTGCATCGTAGACCATCATACTTTCATTTACTATCGATGGTTTAGACATTATATCTTTCACCTTAATATTGCTTATGTAATCATAAACTAAGGTATTAGTAGGTTTGTCTGAATAAACATATCCTACCTTAGGTCTTGCATCTAAAACTCCTAGCATTGTTAATATTGCTAAATCTGCTCTTAATGCTGCTCTCGTAACCCCTAGCTTTTCTGCTAGTGATTCACTTGTAATAGGCTGTCCTTCTTTAACTAGTCTTATTATTTCTTCTTGTCTATCTGATAATTTCAATATTATCCCTCTTTCTTACTTAAGTTTAAATTATCAACTCAAGTTTACGATATTTTGTAGGATAAAAGGGAATATTCAGATAATTCTGATTCGACTGACATTTACAGTATAATTATACCACGTTCTTGAAGTTTGACTATACTTAATTTTCTGAAAAATCAAATAAATTTAGCTGAATTTCCTTGTTTAGTAACATTATCCTTTATTTCCGTTGTTTTTGTTAAGCTTTTCTTTACTTTTCTTCACTTTCGAAATTTACTGTATATGTATATACAGTTTCATCACCTGTGTAAACCTTACCTTCACTGTGTTTATCCCTTTTCACATCACTTTTTACATCATTAAATTTTTCTTTAAATTTATTAGCAAAAATATTCGCTTTTTCTTTTACTTCTCCAGCAGCTTTAGAAACATATTTATTTACAACCTCAACTGAACCATCTTCTCTTGTTATTTCTATTGTTATTTGTGTTGCAACTGCTGCAATTACTCCAAAGGCAAGTACAGGAGGTAATATAACTGCAATTACCGTTGCTGCAATACCTGCATTTACTGGAACATCTACTAATTCTTGATCATCTTTTTTTATTTTGATTCTAGAAATATTCCCTTTATTTATTAAGTCCTTTATCCATTCCTTAAATTCTTCTACTGTCTCTTCGTTATTCTTACTATTTGTTTCTCCACAAGTTGTTGTAATTACACTACTTTCAATGTAAATTATAGCTTCTAAAACATCTCCACCACATTCCTCTAATGCCTTTTTAGCATCTGCATATGTTACACCTGTTCTTGATTTTACTTGATCAACCATTTCTAATGTTATTTCTTTCATTCTTCTCACTCCTTTAAATAATTCAACATTTCCAAACTCTTTGGTCTTTTTGCATAGTTATTTGAAATAATAAAAGTGGTTACTTTTTGTATTTCACCTTTAACATCTTCACTCAAATTTAATCTGTACACTTTATCTGGTGATACTGTTACTAAGAATTTCAAGGCATTATATGCCCCTTTAGATATGTGTAAGCCATGATCTCTTCTACACTCTTCACAAACTCCACCATAATGAGAAAGTGAAATGAAATTTGATACACCTATTTTCTTACCACATTGAATGCACTTATCTAAAGTTATTCCATAACCTGTACCCTTCAATAATTTTAATTCAAATGATCTTATTAACAATTCATAATCTAAAGCATCTGTATTTAACAAATATAGGGTTGTTATAAAATCTTTGTATATTTCATCATTTTTTTCTCCATCAACTATTGCAATATCAATCAATTCACACAAATAAGACGAATAAGTTAATTTATGTAAATTGTTTAATAATCCTTGAAAAGAGTTTATTATTTTTCCTTCTTGCAAATTGTATAAATTTTTGCCCTTAAATAATTGAAAATCACAATAGCAAAGAGGAAGAGTAATAGAAAAAAGTTTATTTTTACCCTTTTTTGCCCCTCTTCCTATTGCAGATATCTTTCCATATTTTTCAGTGAAAATCCATACTAATTTGTCATTTTCTTTATAATCTAAAGTTTTTAATATTACTCCCGATGTATTTACTAATGACATTTCTCTTCTCCTATGTTTAAGAGTTAAGAATATTTATCAAAATATTATTTTAACTTCTTATAACCTAATTCCTTTAATAGTAGAGCATTATCTCTCCACTCTTTTCTAACCTTAACCCAAATTTTAATATTAACTTTAGCTCTTAAGAATCTTTCTAGTTCATATCTTGCTGTTTCACCTATTTTCTTAAGACTTTGACCATTTTTACCTATAATAATTCCCTTATGAGAGTCTTTTTCACATATTAGATCAACTTCTATGTGGTAAGTTCCATTATCTGATTGCTTCATTTGAATTATATCTACAGCAATTCCATGAGGAACCTCATCTCTTAAATTTCTTAAAGCTTTTTCTCTAACTATTTCTGATACAACAAATCTTTCTTGAACATCAGTTATCATATCTTCTGGATAATACATTGGACCTTCTGGAAGATATTTAACCATTTGATTAATAAGAGTATCTACATTTTTACCTTTTAGAGCTGAAATTGGAATTATTTCAGCAAATTCATGTTCTTTTGAGTACATTTCAAGTGATTTAGCTACTCTATCTTGAGTACTTTCATCAACCTTATTTAATACTAAAAATACAGGAACTTTTTTCTCTTTTAAAGCTTCTAAGATAAATGTATCTCCTCTACCAATCTCTTCATCTGGATTAGTTAAGAAAAGTACTAAATCAACATCTTTAATTGAATCCTTTGCTGAATTAACCATATACTCTCCAAGCTTATGCTTTGGTTTATGTATACCTGGTGTATCAACGAATACTATTTGATAATCCTTTGTTGTTAGAATTGTTTGTATATTATTTCTTGTAGTTTGTGGTTTGTTAGAAACTATAGATAATTTTTCACCCATAATTTCATTCATTAGGGTTGATTTCCCTACATTTGGTCTACCTACTATTGTTACGAATCCTGATTTAAACATTTGTCCTCCTATATGTTTAGGTCCTTTTTACTAAAGATACCTGGCATTATTTCTTCTAAAGTTGTTTCTATATATTCTTTTTCATTTTTTATTATATAAATTTTCATTTTTTCACTTTCTGCAAATTCAGCAATAACCTGTCTACAAATACCACAAGGATATGTGTAATTATTAATATCTCCAATTAAAGCTAATTCCTTTAAAATCTTATTTCCTTGAGCTACACCACTGAAAATTGCAGTTCTCTCTGCACAGTTAGTTGCTCCATATGATGCATTTTCAACATTACACCCTATATATATATTACCATCTTCAAATAAGGCAGCCGCTCCCACTTTGAAATTTGAATATGGACAATATGCGTTTTCTCTTGCATTAATAGCACTTAAAATTAATTTTTGTTTCATAACTACTCCTCCGATTAATTAGCATATGTTATTAGTTAAATTTTGCATTTAGTGTATCTTAAATTATACCACCATACTATTTTAAATAAAAGGTTTTATAACCTAAAAACACTAAATATTAATACCGTCAGTAAAGCCCCAAATATTGCCCCAACAATTACCTCAAGTATAGAGTGGACCTCTGAGTCAACTCTACTCTGAGCTGTAATTAACGCCATCAAATAACTAAGCATAATTGCTGTTGGTTCTTCTGTTATCAGTGCAATTGCTGTTGCTATGGAAAATGCCAGTGCACTATGACCACTTGGCATACCTCCTTTTAATGGCGTCCCCTCTCCAAATATAGCCTTAACTATTATTGTTGCTATTGATACTATAACAAGAACTATAAATATAGTAAATGGTTCTGAGTTTTTAACCTTTGTTATCATAGTATAGGATAAATTAGATAATTTATCCCAAAAAATAACATACCCTACAACTAATGCATTTATGGCAGTAATTAACACTGCCCCCGCTGCTGCATTTTTTGCAACCTTTGCTAATGGATGATAGTAATTTGTTGTCATATCAATAGTAGCCTCTATTGCTGTATTAAAAAGCTCTGCAGTTATTACTGCACTTATAGTAAGTGCTAATACTAAGAATTCTGTTCTTGATATGTCAAAACAAAAGCATGCAATTAGCACCAGCAATGAAGATATTAAATGAATCTTCATATTTCTTTGAGTTCTTACTGTATCAATTATCCCATTAATAGCATGATTAAAACTATCTAGTATCTTTTTCAACCTCACATTTTTCAACCTCTCTTTATATATCTCTTGTGATATTTAATTTACCTAATATTTCTTCCTCTCTCTTTCTCATTATTTCCTTCTCATCATCCTCCATATGGTCATATCCTAACAGATGTAATACAGAATGAACTGTTAAATAGAAACTTTCTCTTTCAAAAGAATGATTAAAATCTTTACTTTGTTCAAGGGATTTTTCTAAACTCAATACAATATCACCTAAAACCAATTCATCTCCATTTAAATCGGCCTGTGTAAATTTATTTTCCTTATAAACCTCCTTATAAACCATTCCATTTGGGTAATCAAGCATAGGAAAAGAAAGTACATCTGTAATCATATCCTTTCCTCTAGTTTCTTCATTTATTCTTTTTATCTCCTCATTATCTACAAATAACACAGATATTTCACATTTAACATCTACTTCTTCTTCTTTTAGTGCAAATAAAATTACTTCCCTAAGTTTATCTTCAAACCCTTCACTTACAATTATATTTTCTTGTTGATTTTCTATGTATATCATTTCTTTCTCTCCTTATTATTTATATAGTTTTTGTTAATATTTATTATGCATATATTGGTAAAATAAAAAGGAAAGGTTTTAAACCCCTTCCCCCTCTATTAATTTATTTCCTTTTTTTTCAGTAGGATATTCAACCCTTTGATGATATATTCCAAATAGAGCTTTGAGGAAGCACTTTCTTATTTTCTCCAAATCTTTTAAAGTTAAATCACAATTATCTAACTGACCAGAATATAATTTATCTTTAACTATATTATTAACCATTTCCTCAATTTTACCCTTAGTTGGCTCACTTATTGAACGAACTGCTGCCTCAACACTGTCTGAAAGCATAATTATTCCTGCTTCCTTACTTGATGGCGTTGGTCCTGGATACATAAAATCTTCTTCTTTTACCTCTTCTGGATTATCACTTGCATTTTTTAGTGTATAATAAAAATATTTTACTAAGGTTGTTCCATGATGTTCTCCTATAATGTTTCTAACCACATCTGGAAGTTTATATTCATCTGCTAATTCTAATCCATCTTTAACATGTGACGTTATTATTAATGTACTCAAATTTGGAGATATTTTATCATGAGGATTATCTCTAGCTAATTGATTTTCCCCAAAGAAATAAGGTCTTTTCGTCTTACCTATATCATGATAATACGCTCCTATTCTTGCTAGAACTGGATTTGCCCCAACTTCTTCTGCAGCCATTTCTGCAATATTAGCTACTAACATGCTATGATGATATGTTCCTGGAGCCTCCATTAATAACTTCTTTAATAACGGATGATTAGGATTACTTAGCTCTAATAATTTTAAGGTAGTTACTATATCAAAAGTTACTTCTAAAAATGGAAGTATTCCAATAGATAAAATTGCTGCAAACAGTACTCCTATTCCTGAGAAAGCACTAAATATCAATATTTCTTTAGTATTATTTGAGATTAATACACCTATTGTAAATGTTGCAATTACATTTACAACAGCAATATATAAAGATGAATATAATATATCATTTCTTTGTTGCATGTTCCTTAAAATAGTTGACGCTAAGGTAATATTTATAATAGCTATCAATATTACTTGTGGACTAAATTCAACTAATGCTGATATTAATACTAAATTAAAACAACTTACAACAATAGATATTCTATGATTGAATAATAAGGTTAACAATATAGGTACACAAGCAAATGGCACTAAAAATGGTGATATTATAGATATTGCTCTAGTTAATATTAATGCCACAACATTCAATATACTTATCAATAATATTTTTTTAACATCATCTGAAATCTCTTTATAATTATTTGCTAAGTATATATGCTGTAAGTATATTATTAATGCTATTAGTACACCTAATCCTATATAAACAAATAATCCTGCATTATTTTTACTATCATCTAACATTCCTAAGTCTTTAAGTATCTTAAGTTGTTTCTCAGTAATTGGTTCACCTTCATTGACAATTATCTGATTTTTCTTAATGATTATTTTCGAAACACTTTTTTGTGCCTCTTTTATTTTTTCTTCTGTCTTTTCTTTATCTAAATAAAAATTAGGTTTAATTTCTTGAATTACTATCTTCTTTATTGCCTCTTGTACTTGGTTTTCAAGTTTCCATGACTCTATTTTAGCTAAAGCATCATATTTTACCTCAGATAGTTTTTCAAGCTTACCATCCTCAATTTTTTCACTATATACTTCATCGATTACTGCAACTACATTCCATTGCACTTCCTTTAATTTCTCATCTGATAAAGCAATTAATGCCTTATAATCATTTTCACCTAAAATATTAACATAATATTTTTTTAATTCAATTAATCTCTGCGCCTCATCCGTTATAGTTGTATTAACACTAGATACTTTAGTAAAAAACTCATTCAAATTATCCTCTGCCTGTTTTTTCACATCCCCTTTTAAAGTATACTGTTCATCCACCTTTTCCATGGCTTCCTGTTCTTTTTCTCTTGTAGCTATTTCATCTACAGTATCTCTTGGTGCTTTTATATCAGCCCTTGCTATCTCTCCTATTTGCAAGTCAAACTGCTTAGGCGCCAATGCTGTAGCAAGAATTATAAAGCTAATAAAAAATGTTAGAGTATAAATTAGTATTTTTTTTGATTTATCCTTCAACACTATTTCTGTATTTAAAAATCTTCTCATGTGCATCACCCTCTTATTCCATAAATAACTATATACTTAAATATTATTAAGCAATGTCTTGTTCAACAACAAAGGATACTCTTACATGGATTTTACCATCTCCAATATCTTCAACTGTAGTCTTTTGGTCTATAATCTTAGCTTCATTGCTTAATGTTTTCTCTAATGATTTTTTCAAATCCTGTTCTGCTTTTTTGATCAATTCGTCTTTATTACCTTTAACTTCTTTATTTTTCTTTTCATAATAAACACTACTATTCAAAAACCCTTTACTTCCTTCTATTTTATCACAAGATTCAAAGTTATTTATAGCTTTTTTAAGATAAATTTTTTTACCGAATATATTTAAATAAATTTCTCTATCTTTTTTACCTGTTCTTTGAGGTTTTTCCCCACTTACTTGAATTTCCATTACTTTTTCATAAAAGGTGTTTGCTATAACATTACCCTTAGGTTTAACCTGAAACTCTTTACCCTCTTTCCCTTGTAATGGATATATTAAAATATCCCCTTCTTTTACTATGTCACCCGCCTTTACAGCAGGATTCCCTGATTGTGTATATATTCTTTTCACTTCCCCAGCCTTCCTAGCAACAACTTCATTTTTTTCAGTTATGTTCGTTACTGGCGGATTAACCTTTTCTTCAACTAAAATCTTCAAAGTAGAACCTTCAACTCTTGCTCTTAACCATAAAACATCGCTATTAGCATTTTGTAATTCCTTCTCTAATTCATATACATCAATATCACTTTTTTTCATCCCAGGCTTTATTCCTAAAGTACTTAACTCTTGTCTTATCTCAAAAGGAGCAACATTCCTCTGAGTTGTAATTTCTATTGCCCAAACATAACTAGATAATATGTATAAACCAACTAGAAATATTCCCATACCAATTGCCAAAGAAAATTTACCCTTTACTTTTACTAAGTAAAATAATAATCCTTCTGTTTTTACAATTCGTATTTTTCCCTTATACTTTTTTACTTCCTCACAAATATCTTTATAGTGCTCATATTGAACCTTAAACCTCAACACACCTACAGAAGGCTTTTTAACCTCCTCTATCCTTATCCCATTGCTCCAGAGAGTATTAATTAACCTCTCAGCGCCTAGCATAACTATTTCAACTTCAACTATCCCATTACCCATTATATCCCTAAGCATTTTTTACCCCCTCATATTCAATACTTTTAATTTTTCCACTAATAGTTATTGTTGTCTCCCCTATAAATAATATTTCAAAATTACTTCCAGTAACTTTAATTGGCCCTAGCTTAGAATTTATTCTCAAACTATCCTTCCCAAAGGTTATTATCCCCTTATGATGCTCTATAGTAATTTCATCTAATCCTACTAGTACAATTCTTGGAATATCATAAACAACCTCCTTAGGCATTTGTAACTTATCTACAAAAAATTCACGCCCTTTGTTTAATTTACCATCCACATTAATTCTCCTTTTATAAATTTCTATCATTGTACTTTATGATTAAATGTTTATATTTATTACTATTGAAATTATCTAAAAATTATTTTAGAGCAAAAAAAAATCTAATAAATAACAAAAAGAACTCAAGTGAGTTCTTTTGTTATTTATTAGATAAAAAATCTTTTACAATTTGACTTACAAGTTTACCATCAGCTCTACCTAATGTCTTAGGTCTAACTGCTGCCATAACTTTTCCCATGTCTTTTATGCTAGTTGCGCCCGTCTCTAACGCTGATTCTTTAACTATATTTTTAATTTCATGTTCTGTTAACTGCTGAGGAAGGTAGTTTAGCAAAATTTCTATCTCAGCTTGTGACTGATCAACTAAATCTTGTCTATTTCCCTTTTCAAATTCAAGCATTGCTTCTTTTCTTTGCTTGACTTCTCTAGCTAATATTTCAATTACATCTCCATCTTCAACTTTTACATTATTGGTTTTCTCAACATGTAAAATTGCAGACTTAGCTGTACTAATAACATTAGCCTTAAATTTATCTTTAGCTTTCAATGCAGCTTTCCAATCATCTTGAAGTCTATCTTTTATTGTTGGCATATATTCATACCTTCTTTCAAAGTAAAGTCCTACTTGAACTTTCTCTTTCTAGCAGCTTCTGATTTCTTTTTCTTCTTTACGCTTGGCTTTTCGTAATGTTCTCTCTTTCTTACTTCTGAAAGAACTCCAGCTCTAGCGCATTTTCTCTTGAATCTCTTTAATGCACTTTCTAGTGTTTCGTTTTCTCCAACTTTTATTTCTGACATCTATTATCCCTCCCTCCGCTAGCCTGATTATAATTTCAACTCAGCTACGGGCTTAATAACACACGCTATATTATACAATAGTAATCACTTTAATGTCAACAGGTTTGTTTAACATTTTATCCTGGTGGCCATTGAAGATTTCTTCCAGCCAATACATGGAAATGTATATGACCTACTGTTTGACCTCCATGTTCACCACAGTTATTAACTATTCTATAGCCTTCTTTTTCAACCCCTAGTTCCTTTACCATTTTATTAATAACAGTAAAGATATGTGCAATGATATGCGAATTTTTATCGTCAACTTCATTTGCACTTCCTATATGCTCTTTTGGGATAACTAAAAAATGTACTGGTGCTTCAGGACTTATGTCATGAAAGGCTATTACCTTATCATCTTCATAAATCTTTTTACTCGGGATTTCCCCTGTGATTATTTTGCAAAAGATACAATTTTCCATATTGTCACCCCCTTTCAAAGAAAATAGGACTAAGTATATATTATATCATATTTGCTAATTTGTTAAGCCTTTTTTGCAATAGCAATTTCTTCTATTACTCCATCTATTTTACAATCAACTATTTTACCTACTTTTTCAGCTGAAATTCCTTCCACTTCAACCTTAACATAGTTCCTTGTATACCCTTCAAAAGTATTATCTTTACCCTTTACAGATTGCTCAATTAAAACACCTTCAGTTTTCCCAAGCATTCCCTTAGTAAAGTTACACTCATTTAAGTTATTTAATTCAATTAATCTCTTACTACGCTCTTCTTTCTTATTTCCATCAATTTGATCCTCCATAAGCTCTGCCTTCGTTCCTTTTCTAGGAGAGAACTTAAACACATGAGTTTTAGTAAGCTTTATTCTTTTTAGGAATTCAAAAGTTTCTTCAAATTCTTTGTCAGTTTCCCCTGGGAACCCAACAATTACATCTGTACTTATTGAAACATCCTTAAGATTTTCTCTCAAAATACCAACTATTCTTTCATACTCTTCTGCTGTATACCTTCTATTCATCCTCTTTAAAACAGAATTACACCCACTTTGTAGAGATAAATGGAAATGAGGACATAACTTCTTCATACCTTTTATTTTTTCTACAACTTCTGGAGTAAAGAATGCTGGTTCAATAGAACCAATTCTTACTCTATCAATTCCTTCTATCTCTTCTATTTGTTCAAGTAATGATACTAGAGTAACATCTCCCTCTAGATCTAATCCATAAGAAGCAGTATGTATACCTGATAGTATTATTTCCTTAAATCCATGCTCTGAAAGCTTTTTAATCTCTTCTAATACCTTTTTAGGCTCCTTCGAGCAGACAGCCCCTCTAGTATAAGGTATTATACAGTAAGTACAAAATCTATTACACCCATCTTGAATCTTTAAAAACGCTCTAGTTTTATCTTGATATTCTTCAATGTTTAAGTCTTCGAATTTCTTATTCTTTAAAACCCCCTCAACATGAAGTTGAGACTTTCCTTCATCTTTAGCTTTATTTACGTAATAAACCACGTCTCCCTTGTTTCTTGTACCAAGGACAACATCTACCCCCTCGATAGCTGAAACCTCTTTAGGAGCTATTTGAGAGTAACATCCTACTGCAGCAATTATTGCATTCTCATTATTTCTTCTTGCCTTACTAATAATTTGTCTAGATTTTTTATCTCCCATATTAGTAACTGAACATGTATTAATAACATAAACGTCACATTTCTCTGAAAAATCCCCTACTTCATAACCTTCTCTAATAAACTTCTCTGCCATAGCTTCAGATTCATACTGATTAACTCTACATCCTAATGTAGCAAATGCAACCTTCATTAAATTTCTCCTCCTAAATCGCCAAGCTCATATTGAATAAGTGATGCAGCTGTAAATCCAGCTGTTTCTGTCCTTAGAATTCTTTTTCCCAAAGTTACTATATAAGCTCCACTTTCCTTACATTTATCAATTTCAGCACCCTCAAATCCACCTTCTGGACCTATTAAAATACCTACTCTCTTTATTTCTTTTAAATTTTTATCTTCTGATTTTAATTTATTAATTAAAGATTTAACTCCAAAATTTTCTGCATTTTCATAAGGAACTATTACTAAATCCATATTACTCATTAAACTTAAAGCTTCATTAAATTCAATTGGTTCAAGGACCTTAGGTATTACAGTTCTCTTACTTTGCTTCGCAGCTTCTAAAGCTATTCTATTTAATCTATCTAATTTTTTAAATTCACCCTTAAGCTTAATATCAACTCTTCCAGTTATAACTGGAATAAATTCCTTCATTCCAAGTTCTGTCCCCTTCTGAACTATTAAGTCCATCTTTTGAGCTTTTGGTAATCCTTGAAATAATGTAATTTCAATGTCACTCTCATTATTAATCTTAAGTTCTTCAGTTATACTAATTATAACCTCACTTTTTGTTATTGATGATATTTTCCCTAAATATTCAGTTCCTTCACAGTTATTAAGAGTCACTACTTCCCCTTCTTTTAACCTAAGTACCTTATAAATATGTTTAACATCTTCTCCAACTATTTTTGCTTCACTACCTGAGAAATTTTCTGCTCCTGTAAAAAACTTATGCACAACCTTTTCTCCTTTTTCCTATTTTAATTTAGCAACAATACAGTTCCACTCACCATCTTTGTTAACTTCTAACACTTCAAAGCCAGTTTCATTTAATTTATCAGTTACCATTTCTACTCTATCATGAATTATTCCTGATGTTATGAAGTATCCACCTTGTTTTAATACTTTTTGAACATCTCCACAAAGTATACATATTATTTCTGCAATAATATTGGCTACTACTATATCAGCCTTACCTTCAATAACTTCTACAAGATTACCATATAAAACTTCAATGTTATTAAGATCATTATATTTTACATTTTCTAATGAACTTTCTACAGCAACTGGATCTAAATCAACTCCAACAGCCTTCTTAGCCCCTAATTTAGCTGCAGCTATTGCAAGTATACCTGAACCACATCCTACATCAAATACAGTGCTATCTTTTTCTACATATCTTTCTAAGGCTTGAATACACATTCTTGTAGTTTCATGAGTACCTGTACCAAATGCCATTCCTGGATCTAAGTTTACTACTAACTCACCATTCTCTTCTTTATATTCTTCCCAAATTGGCTTAACTACAATCTTTTCTCCAACCTTAGTTGGCTTATAATATTTCTTCCAGTTATTAGCCCAATCTTCTTCAAACATTTCTTCATGTTCTACTTTAGCTTCTCCAAGATCTAAGCCCATTTCCTTTAATTCATTTATTTTTTCTTCAACGTAGCTTAACACATTTTCCATATTGTCTTCTTCTGAGAAATACGCCTTTACTACTGCTGCTTCACCTTTATGTTCTAAAATATTTATATCAGCAAAATCCCATGTTAACGGACCTTGTTCTCTTCCTAAGATATCATTTGGATCCTCAATAGCAACCCCTTTACAATCTAATCCATAAAATATTCCTGATATTGGTTCTAGGGCTTCACTCTTAGTAATTACTCTTACCTCAATCCATTTTCCGTCCATTTATATCATTCCTTTCAATTATCTTTTGACTAATACTATATTTTACACTTATAACATTTCTCTGTCTACACAAATGAGAGAGAAAATTAATTAAAAGTTTTATTTTTACACTTAAATAAAGGAGTTGTAAAGAATTTTTAATTCATTACAACTCCTTATACTTACATTATGTTTTTAATAATCTTTGGCCAACCATCTAAACGGAAATAATCTTTTTTCTTTGGTTTAGACATCGCACTTATAGTTGCAATTGCCGCAATACTTAAACCTATTCCAACTCCTACTACCATAGCTCCTATGGTCATAGCTTTTTTATCCACCTCAATATCTTTGTTTAACATACAAGATTTTACGGTGAATTTATTATCTTCTGATTTTATACCCTGCTTTACACTATCAACCATATCTGAAAATTTATATTGTTTTTTAGGATATTCTTCAGAATACACATATTTATAGTCCATGTATGGTGACTTTCTGTTAGGATCTACTCTTTTTATTCTTTTATCGTAATATTCCATTTCTCTTTTCATGTTTATTCCATGACTTGTATACATAAATATCACCTCGAAGATAGTATTTCCCTTTAGATATTTTTTATTCAGCCAAAAAATTTAGGGCTACATAAAATGTAGCCCTCTTAGATTTATTTAAAAATCCCAAAACCTTTTTTCTTTTCTTTTACTTCTCCATCAAAACTCTCTCCTGATGCTTCCATAAATAACTTTAAAGCTTCCTTTTGTTTTTCATTTAAAGTTTTAGGAATATCTACAGTTACCTTAACATATTGATCCCCTCTACCTTGTGAATTAACTCTTGGAATACCTTTTCCTTTTAATCTAAATAATGTTCCTGATTGAGTTCCCGCTGGCACACTATATTTAACCTCACCATCAACTGTAGATACTGTTATTTCTGTTCCTAAAGCTGCCTTTGCCATTGATACTGTTGCATCAACATATACATCATTACCTTTTCTAGTAAATACTTTAGAAGGTTGAACATTAATTCTAATATAAAGATCCCCTGCTGGTCCTCCATTAGCACCATGCTCCCCTTGCCCTCTTAAAGGCATAACATTTCCTGTATCAACACCTGCTGGGATGTTAACTTTAATTTTTCTTGTTTTTCTAACTTGCCCTCTTCCATGACAATCATTACATGGAGTTTCAATTATAGTACCTTTACCATTACATTTATCACATGCACTTGTACTTACAAAGCTCCCAAGAGGAGTTTGTCTTTGAACTCTAACTTGACCTGACCCACCACATTGAGCACATGTTTTTGAAGATGTTCCTGCTGCTGCACCTGTACCTGAACAAGTTTCACAAGCTTCACTTCTTGTAACAGTTATTTCTTTTTCAACTCCAAAAACAGCCTCTTCAAAAGTTAATGTCATAGTATACTCTATATCATTACCTCTCGTTGGACCATTCTTTCTTCTTTGGCCTCCGCCTCCAAAGAAACTTTCAAAGATGTCTCCAAATCCTCCAATATCAGAGAAGTCAAATCCACCAAAACCTCCACCACCGAATCCATTTGGATCTGCAGTACCAAATTGGTCATATCTTGCTCTTTTTTCTGAGTCTGAAAGCACTTGATAAGCCTCATTAATCTCTTTAAACTTTTCTTCAGCTTCAGCATTACCTTTGTTTTTATCAGGATGATATTGTATAGCTAATTTTCTAAAGGCCCTTTTGATTTCATCATCAGTTGCACCCTTTGCGATACCTAACACCTCATAATAGTCTTTGCTTGCCATCTATTTCCACCACCTAGTTTTACTAAATAAACTTTATAAAAGGGAAGACGACAAATGTCTCCCCTTCTTTATTATATATACATAACCTTTTATTTACAACTATTTATCTTCTTTAACTTCAAAGTCTGCATCTACAACATTATCATCTGCTTGACCTGCACCTGCAGCTCCACCCATGTTGCTTGGATCAAATCCTTCTGCACCTGGAGCAGCACCAGCATCAGCATAAATCTTTGATGATACAGCATAGAATTCTTGAGTTAGCTCTTCAATAGCCTTCTTAATAGCTTCTATATCTTCTCCATCTTTAACAGCTTTTAAAGCATTTATCTTTTCATCAACCTTTGCTTTATCTTCAGCTGAAACTTTATCTCCTAATTCAGTTAAAGTCTTTTCTGTTTGATAAACAATTTGCTCTGCATTATTTTTAGTTTCTACTGCATCTTTTCTCTTGCTATCTTCTTCTGCAAACTTTTCTGCTTCTTTAACTGCATTATCAATTTCATCTTGGCTTAAGTTAGTTGAAGCTGTAATTGTGATGTTAGCTTCTTTTCCTGTTCCCTTATCCATAGCTGAAACCTTAACAATACCATTAGCATCAATATCAAATGTTACTTCAATTTGAGGAACACCCTTTGGAGCTGCTGCAATTCCTGATAGAGTAAATCTACCTAAAGTTTTATTGTCAGCTGCCATTTGTCTCTCACCTTGAACAACGTGAATTTCAACTGATGTTTGACCATCCGCTGCTGTTGAGAACACTTGGCTCTTCTTAGCTGGGATTGTTGTATTTCTTTCTATTAATGGAGTTGCAATATTTCCTAGTGTTTCAATTCCTAATGTTAATGGAGTAACGTCTAGTAATAATACATCCTTAACTTCACCTGTTAAAACTCCTGCTTGAATAGCTGCTCCAATAGCAACACACTCATCTGGATTAACTCCCTTTGAAGGATCTTTTCCTGTAAAGTTTTTAACTGCTTCTTGAACAGCTGGAATTCTAGTTGATCCTCCAACTAAAACTATCTTATCAATTTGGTTAATTGATAGTCCTGCATCAGCTAAAGCTTTCTTCATTGGCTCAATTGTTCTTTGTACTAAGTCATGAGTAATTTCATTGAACTTAGCTCTAGTTAAGTTTAAGTCAATATGCTTTGGTCCTGTTGCATCAGCTGTGATGAATGGAAGGTTAATGTTTGTTTGAGTTGATGATGATAACTCAATCTTAGCCTTTTCAGCAGCCTCTTTTAATCTTTGTACAGCCATTTTATCATTTCTTAAATCAATTCCATTATCAGCCTTAAATGTGTCAGCTATGAAGTCCATAACCTTTTGGTCAAAGTCATCTCCACCAAGCTTAGTATCTCCATTTGTTGATAATACTTCAAATACTCCATCTCCAAGTTCAAGTATAGAAACGTCGAAAGTACCTCCACCTAAGTCATAAACGAATATTTTTTCGCTGTGATCTGTTTTATCTAAACCATAAGCTAATGAAGCAGCTGTTGGTTCGTTGATTATTCTTAATACTTCTAATCCTGCTATTCTTCCTGCATCCTTAGTTGCTTGTCTTTCAGCATCATTGAAGTAAGCTGGAACAGTGATAACAGCTTGAGTTACAGTTTCTCCTAAGTAAGCTTCAGCATCAGCCTTAATCTTTTGAAGAACCATTGCTGATATTTCTTGTGGTGAGTAACTCTTATCATCTATATTTGATTTATGGTCAGTTCCCATATGTCTCTTAATTGAAATTATTGTTTTATCTGGATTTGTAATCGCTTGTCTTTTAGCTACTTGACCAACTAATCTTGACCCATCTGCTTGGAATGAAACTACTGATGGAGTAGTTCTAGCTCCTTCTGAATTTGTAATTACGACTGGTTCTCCACCTTCCATAACTGCTACGCATGAATTTGTAGTACCTAAGTCAATTCCTATAATTTTTCCCATAATTAATTCCTCCTAAATATTTATATCTCTAAACTAATTTGCTACTTTAACAACAGTGTGTCTTACAACCTTGTCACCTTTTTTGTATCCCTTTAGGAATACTTCTGCAACTTGATTTGCTCCTAAATTTTCATCTTGTACATGCATTACTGCTTGATGAAGATTTGGGTCAAAGTCACCTGATGCATCTATTTCTTCAACACCAAGTTTTTCTAATGTAGTTTGGAATGATTTCAACGTCATTTCAATTCCTGTTCTTAGTGCATCTAAATCACCATTTGAGCTTAAAGCTCTTTCTATGTTATCCATAACAGGAACTATTTCTTTAAGAACATCTACATAAGCATCAGAATAGATACTTTCTTTTTCTTTAGCAGTTCTTTTTCTGTAATTTTCATACTCTGCTGATATTCTTACTAATCTTTCCTTTAGGGCTGCATTTTCATTTTCTGTTTTCTTGCTATCTTTTTTAAATCTTCTTAGCATAGTTAACTCATCTTCACTTTCTTGGCTTTCTTGTTGCTCTTCACCATTATTTTCTTCAGCTTGAGCTTCTTCTTCGCCTTGATTTTCTTGAGTCTCTTCTACTACCTCTTCAGTAGTTTCTTCTTGAACTTCTTCTTTTATTTCTTCATTAAGTTCATTTTTAATATCTTCCATTACTCAAACACACCTCATCTCTTTCTTATCTTCTATTATTTCTCAAGGTTTCATTTAACTCTTTCATTACCTGAGCCATTATAGCAATAACCTTAGAATAATTAATTCTTCTTGGGCCAATTAATCCAATTGTACCAATAGCCTTATCTCCTATGGAGTATTCTGCTGAAATTACACTACATTCCTTTGCTTCAGGTATATAGTTTTCTTCACCAATTTTAATGGTGATTTCCCCTTGAGGTTCTATTAACTCAACTACGCAATCCTTGTTATATAACAATGATAATATTTCTTTTGCTTTATCAATATCGTTATACTCAGGATAATTTAGTATGTTAGTTGTACCTTCCATGAAGACCTCAGATGAGACTTCTTCTCTTAAACTCTCATATAATGCAGGTAATATGGCATTGAATATATCATTATATCCTGATAAATCACGCTTTAAATTATTGATTACCTCTAAATTAATATCCTCAATAGTTAAATGCATTAATCTATTGGTGCATACACTGTTGATGTTTTCAATAACCTCATCACTTGGCATATTATTAACTCTAATTATATGATTTTTTATTACCCCACCATCTGTTATTATTACCACAATTAAATTATCATCATCTACTTTCATAAATTTTATTGATTTAATTGAGCTTTTTCTCATTGATGGAGTTTGAACTACGCAAGTTAGATTTGTTAACTCTGATAACAATGTACTCGCATGCTTAACTATTTTAGAAACCTCTAGCATTGCTGAATCAATAATACATTCCTTAATCCTTAGTTCCTCCTCTTTACTTAACAGAGGATTCCCCATTAAACTATCAACATAAAGTCTATAGCCTTTACTTGAAGGAATTCTACCCGCTGAAGTATGGGGTTGTTCTAAATAACCCATATCTTCTAAATCAGACATCTCATTCCTTATAGTTGCAGAGCCAACCCCAAGGTTATATTTTTTAGCAATAGTTCTGGATCCCACTGGTTCACCAGTATTAATGTAATCATTGATGATTGCTTCAAGTATTCTTATTTTCCTATCATCAATAACCATTGGATCACCTCACTTGTTACTAGTTATTAGCACTCATCATTATCGAGTGCTAATGACTATGATAATAATATATAATTTATTAAAATCTTTGTCAAAGTTTATATTTAATCGATATTTTTGATTGACCTTTAAATTTTCTTAAATTATTAAATTATTCTTATCTTACTCCATTTTTCTTCTCTTTACTTTATAAAATCACTCATAACACTATTTGATACTTCTACACCCTTCTCACTTAAGAAAATATGTCCACTTTCTCTAATTAATAAACCTAATTTTATATTTTTTTCTATTTCTTTTTCATAAACTTCATTTATTTCTATATTAAATAATCTTTTAAACTCTTCTTCATTAATTCCTTCCATCATTCTCAATCCCATAAACATGAACTCTTCCATATTATCCTCTAGGGTATTTTCAACAACTTCCTCTTTAATAGATTCTCCATTATTAATTAATTCAATATACTTTTCTATAGAATCTATATTTTTTATTCTTTTATTATCAACAAATGAAGATGAAGAAACTCCAAGTCCAATGTACTCCTTAAATCCCCAGTAAACTTTATTATGATAACATTCCTTGTTATCTTTTGAGTAATTAGAAATTTCATATTGATGATATCCACCTTCTATTAAAATCCCTTTAGTAACCTCATACATTCCCCTTTCATCATCCTCACTCGGAAGATTTAATAACCCCTTTTCCCACATTTTATAAAAAGGTGTTCCCTCTTCAACTATTAAACTATAAGCAGAAATATGCTCTGGTGCTAATTCTATAATGTCCTTTAAAGTCTTTTCCCATTGAATTTTTGTCTGGTTTGGTAATCCAAACATTAAATCTACATTAATGTTATTAAAACCAATTTCTCTTGCTAAATTATAGTTTTCCTTAAACTCATTATAGCTATGTATTCTTCCTATTCCCATTAATAGCGAATCATCACTACTTTGTAATCCCATGCTAATTCTATTTACTCCATTTTCCTTCATTATCCTTAACTTTTCTTCTGTTAAACTTCCTGGGTTACATTCCATTGTATATTCTATATTTTCATGAAAACTTAATGTTTTGACCTCCTCAAGCAATTCTCTCATTGCTATTGGTGGAAGATGAGATGGCGTACCCCCTCCTATAAAAATGCTTTTTATTAAAAGCTCCTTATTTAAAGCCTTAATTTCATTTTTTAATGCATTTATATATGATGGTATTAAAGTATCTTTTCCTCCATATGATGGAAAATCACAATAAAGACACTTCTGTCTGCAAAACGGTATATGTATGTATAAAGATATCTCTTTCATTCCTTCTTCTCCTTTTTCTAGGTAAAATTAAAACTACCAATAAGTATATCTTAATGGTAGTTTTATATATATTTCTATAATAACGCCTCTGCTGATTCTTGTAAAAGCTGAATTTTATTATCAGATTCAACTACTGAGAAATCATAAACCTCTTTAAAATTAAAGAAGAAATTTGCAAATGCAATTCTTTTATCTCTTGGTATGTTTAAATCTACTGCTAATTTATCTAAGAAATCAACTTCCTTTTCTTCATACTCTCCATCTACAAGAGCTAATCCTACTAATTCAAAATAAACTATTCTTTTATTTCTATCATTTGATTCCTTTAAAGAAGCTATAACTTCATCATAAGAAATATTAGAAATCTCTTCACTTTTAATTTCTAGCTCTTCCTTATAATCTTCTATTAACTCTTTTTCTTCATTAGCTAATACGTTATCAACCTTTGAAAAAATATCAACTAAGTTTAAGAAAGCTATCGCTTCATTTTTGTTTAATTCATTTAAAAACATATATAACCCACCTTTTCATTAACTTAATTTCACCATTTGATATTTATATTATACCATAGTAAAAAACTTTGGGGCATATTAATTCCAAATTATTTTTTCATTTTTTTCCAGTAATTTTGTTAAATAAAAAGGGATGACTTTTGTACACAACAAAAATCATCCCTATTATTATATCTAATCTACTTTTAAAACAGCCATAAATGCTTCTTGTGGAACTTCTACTGATCCAACCTGTCTCATTCTCTTCTTTCCTTCTTTTTGCTTTTCTAAAAGCTTCTTCTTTCTTGAAATATCTCCACCATAACATTTAGCTAAAACGTCTTTTCTCATAGCCTTAACAGTTTCTCTAGCTATAATCTTCGCTCCAACAGCAGCTTGAATTGGAATTTCAAACATTTGTCTTGGAATAATTTCCTTTAGCTTTTCTGTCATGTTTCTACCCTTTTGGTATGCTCTTTCCTTTGGAACTATCATTGATAAAGCATCAACAACATCACCATTAAGCATAATATCAAGCTTAACAAGTTCTGTTTGAACATATCCCTTAAATTCATAATCTAAAGAAGCATATCCTCTAGTTCTTGATTTTAAAGTATCAAAGAAATCATAAACTATTTCATTTAGTGGAATATCGTAGTTTATTACTGCTCTTGTTTCCTCCATATATTGCATATCAATATATGTTCCTCTTCTTTCTTGACATAACTCCATTACAGCTCCAACATAGTCAGTAGGTGTAATAATTGATGCCTTAACTATTGGTTCTTCCATAGCTTCAATTTGAGTCAGTTCTGGAAGATTTGTAGGGTTTGTAATATCTAAAATCTCTCCATCTGTCTTTTTAACCTTATATATAACTGATGGTGCAGTTGTAATAATATCTAAGTTAAATTCTCTTTCAATTCTTTCTTGAATTATTTCCATATGTAATAATCCTAAGAATCCACATCTAAATCCGAACCCTAACGCTACTGATGTTTCTGGTTCAAAGTTTAATGCTGCATCATTTATTTGAAGTTTTTCTAAAGCTTCTTTTAACTCTTCATATTTCGCTCCATCCACTGGATAAATCCCTGAATAAACCATTGGCACTGCTGGCTTATATCCTGGTAATGAGCTGTCTGTTGGTCTACCTGCTTCTGTCATAGTATCCCCAACTCTTGCATCTCTAACATTTTTTATTGATGCTGTAACATATCCAACATCTCCTGCACTTAATTCATTTATTGGCATTAATCCTGGAGTAAATACTCCAACTTCTGTAACTTCATACACCTTATTTGTTGCCATAAGCTTAATTTTTGTTCCTGGTGCAACCTTACCATCAAAAACTCTTACATAACTTACAACACCTTTATAGCTATCGTAATATGAATCAAATATTAATGCTTTCAGAGGTGCTTCTTCATCTCCATTTGGAGCTGGAATCTTTTCAATAACACTTTCTAAAACGTCTGTAATATTTAATCCAGTTTTTGCTGAAATCATTGGAGCATCATGTGCTTCAATTCCTATTACATCTTCTATTTCTTGCTTAACTTCATCAGCTCTTTGTGAAGGTAAGTCTATTTTGTTTATTACTGGTGCTATTTCTAAATCATTATCTAATGCTAAATAGCAATTAGCTAGAGTTTGAGCCTGAATCCCTTGAGTAGCATCAACAACTAGTATTGCACCCTCACATGCTGCTAAACTTCTTGAAACTTCATAAGTAAAGTCTACGTGACCTGGAGTATCTATAAGATTTAGGATAAATTCCTCTCCATTTTCTTTTCTATATATTAGTCTAGCTGCCTGAGACTTAATTGTTATTCCTCTTTCTCTTTCTAATTCCATGTTATCAAGAACTTGCTCTTCCATTTCTCTTTTAGTTAAAGTTCCTGTAGCTTCTAATAATCTATCTGCTAGGGTTGATTTACCATGGTCTATATGTGCAACTATTGAAAAATTTCTAATATGTTTTTGTCTATTACTTTGCATATTTAAAACTGCCTTACCTTGTAAGGACAGCACTTCACCCCCATTATAATTAAATCAAGCTAAATTATATCACATAATACTGGTTAAATGTCAATATTTATTGAGTTTTGGGGATGATAATTTATATTTGTATTCTTTTATTCTAACAAACTACCAATTCCCTCTATCATATCATTTATAGTTCCCTTAATTCCTTCTCCTATACTTTTTAATTCTGACATTAATGCAGTATCTGTTGAAATTTTATAATCCTCACCAAAAATTCTCACTATAAATCCTTCATCCTCTTCTTTGTATATTTTAATATTTGAATTATCCTGAGTAAAATTAGATAATTCCTCTCCAAACTCTGGAGATACATTTTTATAACTATCATTTGTAACTCCAATTGGGGATAATGCTTCTGTATTTACTAAATTTATTTTTACAAATCCAAACAAAATAGCTATAAAACACAAAAACAAAGTTATTGATACCATTAATTTCTTCTTATTCATAAAATCACCTACTCTTTTTATTTGTGATTATAGCCTTATTACCTATTTTTTATTCATCCAAAACTAATGAAAAAAATAAAGTTGATAGCATAATAGCCACCAACCTTAACTTTACTTTGTATTTATATATTCCGCGATTAATCTGCCCATATATTCAACTGTATTGTTACATTCTTCAACTGAGTTGATTACTGATCCAAACTCTAACAATATAGAGTTGCCACTTAAATCTTGGTTAAATCCACCTCTCCCCCTCTTATATTCAAGAGTTTGTCTAAACAGCCCTGGGAAAAGTTCATTTGACTTATCAACCATAAAATCAACTATTTTTTTATTACTACCATATGTTGCAACATTTTGTGATGTAACAAACATTAATCTAGCAGCAGACTCGCCATTAATATTCATTTTAACTGCATTTTCATTTGATGATGAATCCCTATGAAGATCAATAATTAACTTAAAGTCTCCATATTTTTGAAGCTGCTTTGTAACAGTTTCTCTAGACCTAGAATAAGAATCATCATAAACAACTGAGTGATCAGTCTTATCATGTAATACAGATATTCCATACTTTTCTTCCAATTCCTTCTCTAATGCATTTCCAACCCCTATAACACTATTACTTTCATCCATAGAATCAATATTCCCTGCATTAGCATACGCCTCTCTACTATGAGAGTGATAAATCAACACCTCCGGCTTTGAATTATCTAATGTCTTCTTTAAACTTGGATTATATGCAGGACCAGCCTTTGTTTCTATTTTATTAATACTACCTTCTTCTAAATTAAAAGGATTAAAGGCTATTGGTGGTTTTTCACCTGCAATTGTTGAATGACCTTGATTAAATAAACTAATTTCCGAATTTATAATCCCAACTCCAGATATATTTTTAACTCCTAATGCCTCCAGGCATAAATTTTTAATTGAAAGATCATTTTCAGCGTAAGCTTCTTCATTATATACCTGCTCTTCTACAATTGGCATCCCAAAGTTTAACAGCTGCACATATGCAAACCCTCCACGCTCTCTCTCTTCTCCTAAAATTAAAATTACTCTTACAAAAAATATTACAACTAGAATTAAGAAAACTATAACTCCTGAGTTTATCCCTTGTTTATTTGAACTTTTAAATCTTTTATTCATAGGCACCCCTCCTCTACTTTAATATGTATATGAGGGGAGTTACATAATTATTATAATATTTTTAAAAATTATTAAGTAAACTAGTTCATAAATTGATTAATATCCTCCATGTTCATGTTTGGCTGTATAGCTATGTTAATTCCATTAGCAATAATTTTAGATAATGACTCTACAACTAAGTCTATTTCTTTTGGTGTTACCATTAAATCCCCAACATTAGGTTTTAAAATTTCTTTTATAAGCATACCCTTTTCCCTTTTATCTAAAGATTTAAGCATATTATAAAATTCTTTCCCCTCTTCAGTCTTAGAAATTAACTCATCAAGTAATAAATCTATAGTATCATTTGCTAATGTTGCTGCATCAACAACCGTTGGCACCCCAATTGCAATAACTTTAACTCCAACTGTTTCCTCATTAATTTTCATTCTATGATTTCCAACACCTGCACCTGGTGAAATTCCTGTATCACTAATTTGAATAGTTCTATTTACTCTTTCAACCCTTCTTGCTCCTAATGCATCTATACAAATAACTAAACTTGGTTTAATTTTATCAACTAATGATTTTATTATTTCCCCTGTTTCTATACCAGTAATCCCTAAAACTCCTGGAGCAATTGCACATACAGGTCTAACTGAATCATCAATTGCATCTGGCATAACAGCCTTTAAATGCCTTGTTATCATAATTTTTTCCACCACCTTAGGCCCTAAAGCATCAGGAGTTACCTTCCAATTTCCTAAGCCTACAACTAATGCAGTTTTTTCCTGTGGTAAATCAACTAATTTCTCTAACTGCGCTGCCATAACATGAGCCACATTGTCCATACTTTCCCCATCATATGCAGTAAATTCTGGAATATCAATGGTTATATAGTTTCCCACAGCTTTACCTAATTTTTTTGCTCCCTCATCATTAGTAATTTTAACCCAATTTATTTTCACATCACCTTCAGTATCCTCCTCAACATAAACCCCATCAAGGTCTGTAGAATACTCTTTTTTATACATTTCTCGCGCTTCAATTGCTAAATCTGTTCTAACATTAAACATAATTCCACCTCATTAAAATTATTTTACAAACCTATTTTTCCACTTTGTTTTAATTTAATACTTGAACTGTTTAAATAACAATGCTATAATATGCATTGTTGAATATGAACTCGTAAGCAGATTTACATAAAAATACTGCTAGAGGCCCTATAAAATTTCAAGGGGGTGAATTAGGAATGGCAAATATTAAATCAGCTAAAAAGAGAATTAAGGTTACTGAAGTTAAGACTCTAAAAAATAGAATGATTAAATCAGCTTTAAAGACTGCATTAAAGAAGTTTGAAACTTCTGTAGCTGCTAAAAATGTTGAAGAAGCAAAGGCAACTTTCTCAGGTGCTGTTAAGGCTTTAGACATGGCTACTACAAAGGGAGTTCTTCACAAGAACGCTGCTGCTAGAAAGAAGTCAAGATTAGCTGCAAAGTTAAACGCTATGGCGTAGTAATATAAACCGACCTTTAATGGTCGGTTGTTTACTTTTAAAATGTTATTTCTAGAAAAAAGCGATTTACCCAACTAGTGGTAAGTCGCTTTTTAGCATTTATTTTATTAAAATATAATCTCTGTAAATTAAGATTGACTTGAAATAATCTACGGCTCCAAAGTCACCTTAACTATTATTTTATTGTTAAAGTATTTAGCAATAACAATTCAATCTCCATATCTTTATCTACACCTGAAGATTTAACCCTATTTTCACTATCTAAACATAATTTTATTAACCCCATTAATTGTCTTTTATTAAACCCTCTACTTTGAGTAACAAGTTTCTTTATCACGAACTCTGGTAATCGTAGTTCACTCATTAAATCTCCAACTGATTTTCCCTTCTCAACAGCAACTTTAATATCATATAGCCTTTTAAAAGTATTTTCTAAGGATATTATAATAAGCATATGTTGCTCAGATTTAACAAGTAGTTCTCTAACAATTGATAATGCCTTATCTATCTTTTTTTGAGAAATTAAATCAATTAAATCAAAGATATCCTCTTCTCTAGATTTGGGTAAAAGCTTATCAATATCTTCTCTTTTTATATCTCTACCATGAGTGTAATTAACTAATTTATCAACTTCTCTTACAATAACATCAAAATTATTTTGTACCCTCTCACTAAAGTATTTAAGTTCTATTTTATTTATAGCTCTACCCTTACTTCTAAAAATATCATCTATTTTTTTTAAGTATCTATCCCCCTTAAGCTTTTCAAAGTATACTACATTTGTTATCTTATCTAATCCCATTACTTTTTTATTCTTCTTAGGAGTTTCTCTTTTATCATCAAATAAATAATATAATATTAATATTGTATAAGGTGGAACATTCTTTAAATATTCCTTAACTTCATTAAAAACTTTAGTACCTTCGCTATTACTTTTTTCCTTTAAAAAGTTACATCTATATACAACAATTACTTTCTTTTCACCCATAAATGGCAGAGTTTCACAAGCATTTATGATTTCATCACAATTAGTTGTCATACCATCTAATTGCATATAGTTTAAATCTTCCAATCCATCATCTATATACCTTTTCTTTATATCATTAATACCCTCTTTAATTAACTCTTCATCTATTCCACAAAATATATATGAATTTTTTACATTATTACTTTTTAACTCTTTTTCTAGAACCTCTTGCCCAATCACAACAATTCTTCCTCTCCTGTATATTAATAAAGCCTAAAAAACTTACCTCTAATAACTATTATTTTTTTGACCTTACTCTTTTCAAAGTCTATTATATCATAGTTAGAACCATATTTATTATCCTTTGATAACTTTAACAACACACTTCCCTTTTTATTTTCTTTAATAATAAAATCTTTATTGTATTGTTTTATAGAAAGTCCATCCATTACCCTATATTCTTCACCATCTGAAATAACTTCATTAATCTTTGTTTCACCCTTAATTTTTGATATATCTATATTTCTCTTATTGGTTATAATAGCTCCTTCTCCTCTATAATTTATTGCTATCGCCCCCTCCTTAAAATACTCTATTGTAACAAAGGGAGAATACATCTCTATAAAAATAATAATCAAATAACTTACTGGCAATAATATGGATTTCTTAAAGCCCTTTTTATAAAAAAATAAGGTTATTATTAATACTATTATAAACTTTCCATAATAAAAGTTCATCTCAATTAACGGTAATGAAAATTTATATAATACATCTGTTAAATAATCTAAAAAATTAACTATTGTATATAACACATAAGAAATAAAATTAAAAATCCACTCCACATTAACTACTATCGGTAATATATTTCCAATTATCATTAACAGATTTATTATTGGTATCAATATAATATTTCCAAATAAAATATTAAGTGAAATGCTTTTAAAATACATTATTAGCAAGGGTAGTGAAAACACCTGAGATGCAATGGATAAACTAATTCCTTCGCATAGTATCTTAGGTAATTTATATAATGTATTTTTAAATTTTTTATTATATAATATTATACCTATAGTTGAAGAGTATGATAGTAAAAATCCTATATCATAACAGGTATAAGGCTTCCATATTAATATTATAATAGCACTAAAGGATAACCCTCCAATAGGACTATAATTCCTCCTAAATGGAATTCCATAACACATCACTGCAAGCATTATTAATGACCTTATACTTGAAAATGCCATACCTGTGAATATAACATAAATAGCTGTTATTATTAATGCAACCTCTCTCCTTGTTATTTTACTTAAAATTAAATATATGATAGCAACATGCATACCAGATACACTAATGGCATGAATAACACCTAGAAGCTTCATATCTCTATTATCTTCATTATCTAAAAGAGTTTTATCACCATATGCAATTGATGTTATTAGCCCCGCTTTTCTTAACCCTATATTATTAGCTAGCTTTTCTCTAACCTCTTCCTTAGTATCAAATAAATTAGTTATAAAATCACCCTTAAGTATTTTATAAGAAGTAACCTTTAATTCTCCTATTACCCCCGTTTCTCTATCATCTTTTCTTGTAAAATCACCTTTAGTGACTATCTTTTGACCTGGCTTTAACCCTTTAATCTTATTTGTTAGAACTATCTTCCTACCACTTACCTCCCCAATTGTTTTATACCCAACTGAAGTTATTCTAATAGTATCCCCCTCTTTTATTTCATAGTTATAATAATTAATGTTATATCCAATACCTAAACCTACAACTATTATAACTACACACAAAAACTCTTTATTTGTGAATTTATACTCTAAAAATAAAAATAGAAGAATTACTGTAATTGATAATGCTCTACTATATTGAAAAGCCCCATAACTTAAAGAAGATATAAAAAACCCAAAGGCTATATGCACTATGGGTTTATTTATATCTTCAATTCTTTCTAATATTTTTTCCATAAGATATCTTCCTTATCCATAAATATTTTTCTGTAAGACATCTTATATTTCTATCCACTTTTTAATAATCCATTCAATCAATGAAAAAATTCCTATTATAAAAACTATGCTTATTACTCCTACAAGAGAGAATACAATACCTTTAGATAAAATCAATGAAATTGCTCCTATCCATATAGTAATAATTGTTCCTAGTAAAAGTATATGTAATTTACTTTTTATTAAATTATTAATCACTCCCCAAATTATTAACGTGCTTCCTAGGGTTATTAAAGTATAGAAATTATCATTATCTACACTAATATACCCACTAAATAATGCAGAGGCTATTATTATGGGAGCTGATTTCATACAATCCTTCAATGATAAAGTTATTCCCTTACCTAAAAGAATCAGCATTCCACTTGGTAATCCAATAATAATATTTAATAAAAATACCCCTAACAAGCTTATTCCATTCCCTTCACCATATAAGGGGAATAAATAAACTACTAACATCTGAACTAAGGCTATCATAGTAAAGTAGTTAAATAAAGCTTCAATATTTTTGTTAAAATTCTTTCCTGCTTCAACTAATTTAAATACACCATTTAAGTAGTCATTTTTTATATAAACTTCTGAAACATTTTTAATAACCTGTGGTGCATCACCCTTAGCTACTCCTATTGTTGAAAGGCTTAAACTTGGTAAATCTCCAATACTATCCCCAGTAGTTAATAAATTATAGTTATCCTTAGCAAATAAAGCTACTATTTTACTTTTGCTTTCCATTCCAATTCTTGAAAAAATCTTTACTTTTCCTAAAACTCCAAAAAGCTCTTCCCTAGTAAGATTATCTATCTCAACTCCCGAAATAACCTCAGATGAATTATTTATTAATCCAAGTTCCATACCAAAGGTTGTAGCTGTAATCTTATTTGCATCAGTAAATAAGATAGGAACAATATTATTTAGTCTTAAAAAATCTATCTTTTCTTTAAAATCTTCAACTGGAGGAGTCTCTAAGGATACTAATCCAACAAAGACTAAGTTACTTTCTATATTCTCCCCTAATGATGGCTCATAGGAAAAGCTTCTATATGCTATTCCTTGCGTAGTTAATCCTTTTATGGACATATTGTAGTCCATAGCCTTTACTCTCTCTACATCCTCTTGAGTAATATCTCTTTCAATTCCATTTATCATTATATATTTACATCTATCTAGAATTTCATCTACATTTCCTCTAGCGTTTGCTCTACAACCTTTTCTACTCTTAGTCAAGGTTGTTAAAATTCTTTTATCAGAATCCATTGGGATTTCAAACAGCTTTTTGTTCTTATTATCTACAATAGACTTATATGCCCCTCTAAAGGCCCCAAAACGTATGAAAGCAATCTCATCTAGTGTTCCCTTACCGCTATTGTCATTAACGTTATATAAAGAGTTATTGCATATTAAAAGAACATCTATTAATCTCTTTATATTTATGTCCTTATTATAGTCTGCCTCATTTTCCGTAAATTCTATAAAATTAGTCCCTAGAGATTTAACCACCATCTCCTCCTTAGAGAATGAACCAACCTTATCTATAAATATAATTTCCACATCATTTATTAGTTTTAATACTGATGGATTTATTATTTCAACCTGTCCACCAATTTTATTCTTTATTAATTTTATGTAAGCTAATATCATTAATACTATTGGCATACCACTTATTATTACAAATGACAGTGCTAGAACATTATTTCCATAATCCACATTAAATAATATTAAGTATAAGGAAATTGAAAGCAAGGTTAAAAATATCATTCTTCTTCCCAATTTCTTTTCTATTTGTGGAATTAGAATATTCTTCTTTTCATTACCATAGTTTAATACAGTTAACATTTTCCCTAATTCCGTTGAATTACCTATGTTAACGACTATAGCTAATCCTTCTCCCCCTTTAATTTGACTCCCCTTAAATAAAATGTTTTTCATATCATTTAAGCTATTAATATTACCATGTATCTTACTTTCTTGTTTTTCTTTTAGAAATTCTTCTCCAGTTAAATTCTTTTCATCAACCTTTAAATTCCTACATTCAATTATTCTTAAATCAGCTGGTATTAATGTCCCCTTTGAGAACACCACCAAATCACCTAACACTAACTCCTCAGCCTTAACTACCTGCTCAACCCCATCCCTAACAACTCTAATAGTTGCATAGTTAATATTTTGGAGTGATAGTATTCTTTTCTCTCTTTTATATGTCATTCTTATCTTTAAACTCAAAGTTATTATTCCACTAACTAATATGTATATTGACACTTTAATATTATTATTTAAAAACAAGTATATTACTGATAATAATAATACCCCTATATATAATCTTAAAAATTCTTTTATTATACACTTTAAAATACCATTTCCCTTTGGTAGATTTATTTTATTATCTCCATAAGCTTTTCTTCTTTCATCTACCTCTATTGATTTCAACCCAAATTCTTCATTACTTCCTAAAGCTTGTACTACCCACTGCCAAGAATTATTACAAAATCGCTTCACTAAAACTCCTCCCAATTTATAATTATCAGTTGGAAGTGTTTTTTCTCCAACTGATAATGTTATTATATAAGGCTATTTATATTAAATCTATAATTTTATTTACTATTTTGTTTTTGGATTAAATATTATTGCCATTAGGTATCCAAATACAATGGCTGCAGTTATACCTCCTGCTGCACCCTTTATTCCTCCTGTAAAAGCCCCCAATAAACCAACTTCATTAACCTCCTTAATTGCAGCCTTAGCTAAGCTATTGCCAAAACTCGGAAGAGGTATGGTAGCCCCTGCTCCACCAAATTCAACTAGTTTATCATATAATCCGAAACCACCAAGAACACATCCTAATGTAACAAATATAACTAATATTCTACCTGGTGTTAAGTTAGTTTTATCCATTAAAATTTGTGCTATTACGCAAATAAATCCTCCAACAATAAATGCATATATAAACTGTTGCATAACATTTTCCTCCTAATCCATTTCTACAGCTATTGCATGTGCTATTCCAGGGATACTTTCTCCTTGAAGTGATGATGTTGTGCTCATTAAAGCTCCTGTGGAAACTAATAAAAAACTCTTTATCTCTTTTCTCATCATCTTTTTATATAAATATCCACTAGATACTACTGCAGAACATCCACACCCACTTCCTCCTGAGTCTGTTTGTTGAAGTTCGTTATTAAAAATTGCTTCTCCACAATCAATGTGGTTACCTCTAATATCATACCCATATTCTAATAATAATTTATCGGTAATTTTTTTCCCTACTTTACCTAAATCTCCAGTTGCTATTATATCGTAATCCTCTGGTTTTCTTCCTGTATCCTTGAAATGATTATATATAGTATCAACTGCTGCAGGAGCCATTGCTGCTCCCATATTATTTGCATTCTTAATCCCATAGTCCTTAACAACACCAGTTGTAATATATGTTATCTTAGGGTAGTTTCCTTCTTTACCTAGAACCATTGCTCCAGATCCTGTTACAGTCCATTGTGCTGTACCTGCTCTTTGCGAACCATACTCTAAGGGAAATCTAAACTGTCTTTCCGCTGCACTAAAATGTGAAGAGGTTGATGCTACAACATAATTTGCAAAGCCCCCATCCATAATTAATGATGCAAGACTTAAGGATTCTGACATTGTTGAGCAAGCACCATAAAGCCCAAAGAAAGGTATTGCCAATTCTCTAGCTGCAAAGCCTGAGGATATTATTTGATTCAATAAATCTCCTGCAAACATGTAATTAATATCTTTCTCCTTTAAGCCTGCCCTTTTTATAGCTGCACTAATGGCATTATACATCATTTCACTTTCTGCTTTTTCATAACTATCCTTCCCACATGTATCATCATTTAATATCTCATCAAAATACTCTTTTAACGGACCTTCCCCTTCCTTAGGCCCAACAATTGAGAATGTTGAAATAATTTTAGGGGGATTAGCCAACTTAATAGTTTGTTTTCCTACTCTTTTGTTTATCATAAAAATTATCCTTTCTCTAGAATAGTGTTGTTATATAATAAATAATTCCAACAATAACCGAGCTTCCAATTCCATATACTAATACGGGACCTGCTATAGTGAACATTTTTGCTGCCACTCCAAATACAAATCCCTCTTTTTTAAACTCAATAGCTGGAGCTACAACAGCATTTGCAAAACCTGTTATTGGAACTACTGTCCCAGCCCCTGCAAAACCTGCAATTTTATCATATATTCCTACTCCAGTTAGTAATGCTCCTAAAAATATCATTATTATAGATACTATAGCTCCAACCTGTTCTTTTGGAAAACCATAGGATGTAAATACATTTACAAATACTTGCCCTATGCAGCATATTGTTCCACCAACGAAAAATGCTCTAGCACAGTTTCTAGCTATTTTAGGCTTTGGCTCTGTTTCTTTAGTTAAAGTTTGAAATTTATCCTCAATTATTCTTTCTTTATTTGACATTCTAGCCATGATATTCCCTCCTTTATATCCACTTATATAGTTAGTATTTCTATTTTTTGCAATATTACTACTGGAAAAACCTACATATATTTAGCTATAAAAAGAAAGGAGATGAAAATTCATCTCCTTTACTCCTTTAATCGATCCTTCATTATTGCTAGAACTTTCTTCTCTATTCTAGAAACCTGAACCTGACTTATTCCCATCATTCTAGCTACTTGAATTTGGGTCTTATCCTTAAAATATCTTAATAAAATTATTTGCCTTGATTTTACATCTAAGCTTCTTAAAGCTTCCTTTAATGCAATTTTATTAATCATTTCACTATCATCTACACCCTTTTCACTTAGCTTATCAATTAACAAAACAGGAGCTCCCTCATCTTGATGTATTGTGTCATATAAATACTGCATACTAGCAGTTGACTCAATAACAAAAATAAGTTCTTCCTTCTCTAAGCCTGTAAACTCTGAAAGTTCCTCAATTGTTGGATCTCTATGAAGCTTTCTTGTTAGCTCCTCTTTATCAAAATGTATTTTTCTTGCTAAACTCTTAACATTTCTACTAACCTTTATTATTCCATCATCTCTTAAAAATCTTTTAATTTCTCCGATTATCATTGGAACAGCATAAGTAGAAAACTTAACGTTAAAAGAATTATCAAAATTCTTTATTGCTTTTACTAAACCCATTGAACCAATTTGAAAAATATCCTCATAATCATACCCTCTATTTAAAAATTTCTTACTAATAGATGATACTAGGGGTAAATTCACTTCAATTAATTTGTTCATGGCCTCTTGATCACCGTTCTTAACTAAAGTCAATAAAGTATGGTTATCTTCGTAATTAAATCCCTCTCTTTTCAAACTACCCTTTTCCATAAATCCACCTAACTTACTGAATTGAATTTCTTTTTAATTACTACCTTTGTACCTTTCCCCTCTTCACTTTCAACCTCAAGGCTATCCATAAATGTTTCCATTACAGTAAATCCCATTCCAGAACGTTCTAAATCTGGTCTTGATGTGTATAAAGGTTCCCTGGCCTGTTCCACATCTCCAATTCCTTTACCATAATCTATTATTGCAATTTCTATTCCACCATCAATTATGGCAGCCTCTATTTTGACAATCTCATTATCCCTGTTGTCATATCCATGAATTATTGAATTTGTTACAGCTTCCGATACCGCTGTTTTAACATCTGTTATTTCTTCAATTGTAGGATCTAGTTGTGCAACTAATGCGGCTACAGCAACTCTTGCAAATCCTTCATTCTGTGACTTACTAACAAATTCAATAGTAACTTTATTATCGTACATGAAAAACCCCTCCACTAAATGCACTCAACTGCCTCTTTAACAGTTTCATAGTTCTTTATGATTTTCAATAATCCTGCTAATTCAAATACTCTCTTAACACTTTTATTAATATCAGCAACGCAAAGAGTTCCACCCTTTGCATTTATTTTTTTATATCTTCCTACAACCACTCCAATTCCTGAGCTATCCATAAAAGTTACACCACTAAAATCAAGAATTACCTTTTTCACTTCTTCTCTTTGAATTCTATCATCAACTCTAACTCTAACTTCCTCAGCACTATGATGGTCTAATTCTCCAATTAAACTAACAACTAGCTTATCATTATTTAAATCAAACTTTAGATACATATTTCCCCTAAAACATTCTTTAGAGTCCTCACCTCCAACCCTTTTTCCATATTTTAACATAACCTTTTATATGTCGTCAACATATTATGTTAAATTTTATTAAAACAATTACTAAAGCTACTTTAAAGCATCTATACCTCCAAACTGTAGAAATAAAAAAGGGTACCTAATAGTACCCTCACAGTTATTATTTACTTCTAAAAATATTTTTATTTTTCTATAATATCTTCCTTTTCATTTTTCTTTTCTATTTCTTTATCCTTATATCTATCAGCCTCAATTTTTAGCCCTTTAATAAAGTCATCATAACTTTCACCATCATTTAAAATCAACACCTCTATAGCATCTTCTAAACTCTCCATGGTGTAAATATGAAAATCTCCATTATTTATAGCCTTCTCAACCTCAGGTGATAATATTAATTCATTTTTATTTGACTCAGGAATTAATACTCCCCCACCCTTACTTTCACCTAATGTTTTACAAACCTTATAAAACCCTTGAATTTTTTCATTTACTCCACCAATAGCTTGCACTTCTTTAAACTGATTTAAAGAACCTGTTACAGCTATATTTTGTCTAATTCCTCTTTTACTTAATGCAGATAACATACATACAACCTCTGCAACAGAAGCACTATCACCTTCAAGCATTCCATAAACTTGTTCAAAACTTAAATGAAAATCCACTGATAACTTTTTATAAGGATCAATTAACCCACTAATAATACTCTTTAATATACTTAGAGATTTTTCATGGATGTGCCCACTTAAATTCGCCTCTTTGTGAACATCTATTATACTTCCATCACCTTTACAGGTAATACAAGTAACCCTCATTGGCTTACCAAATGAATAATACCCTGTATCTAAAACTGCTAATCCATTTATAGAGCCAACTTTTTCTCCACTTATTGATAAAATTATTTTCTTGTCCTTAAACATATCTATTATCTCTTTCTCAATAAGCTCATCCTCATATATTACATTTATGATGTCATCACTTTCTATCTTCTCATGTCCTCTTTCAATAGACAAATTGTTAGCTAGAGTTAAAATTTTATTAATATTATACTCATCAATATTCATTTTACTTCTATGAGATGCTAACTTTATTTGATGCTTTATTATCTCCTTTAAAGCATCTTCTGTAATTTCATTATATTGCATTTCATCTACTCTTGATAATATTTTACTCTTGATACAAGAAATCTTTTCATTATCAACAACCTCAGCAAATTCAGCCCTCAAAGGAAATAACTTCTTAAAATCTTCATCTCCATTGTACAATATGTCATAGCTTTCATAGTCGCCTACAATAATAATCTTACACTTAAAGCTAATCGGTCTTGGCTTTATTGGATTAACACTAAATAACTCTAAATAACTTTTAGAAGTGTCCAAGTTTACCTTCCCTGTCATAAGCATTTTCTTTAAATAATAATAACTGTATCCATTAGTAATTAATTGGCTTAATCTAATAATCAAGCACCCTTCATTTGCCTTAAGAATTGAACCTGGAGTAATTAATGATAGATCAGATAAATAGGTGCCATTATGATTCTCATAATCTATGCTTCCTACTAAATTTGTTAGGCTTGGATCATCCTCATATATAACCTGAGGATGCTTGTTACTAGAATTATCTACAAGCACAGAAATATCGTACTTTAGGAATACCTTTGCTAGTTCCTCCTCGTCATCCTCTAAGGTCATACTATAACATTCTATAATATCTCCCTCTAAATTTTTGAAGATGGTTTCTAAACAGTCATACACCTCTTCATCTCCAATAAATTCCAGAATTAACGCTTCCTTAGACTCTTGCATTTCATCTCCTAGATACTGCTTATATATTTCCCTTAGCTTATCCATTGTATCTAGTTCTAATACTTTTAAGTCTTCTAAAACAACCTCAGCCTTCTTTTTCAACATTGAAGCTTTAGTAGTTATTGTGCTTTTATTTTCCTTCTCTAGTTCGTCATATTCCTTTTCCGTCATCGCCTCTCCAGATTTTAATGGTATAAATGCAAAACCAGCAGTAGTTGCTTTTACATCAAACCCTTCCCCTTTAGCGAGGCCAACTAACTCAGAAATATATTCATTTCGCTTATCATGTATTTCATTTATTAAATCATCCTTTTCCTTATAGGATGAACTATTATAAAATTCCAAAGCTACATTCAAATATTCTTCTTTTATATCATCCAAGGCATTTTTTAATTCATTAGCTTTCCCATTGCTTAAAAATATTGGTTCTGGCTTTTTTACATCTCCTGTTAACGCATAACAAATATCCTTTGGTGCTTCTAATTTTTCATACTCTGCCTCAACAATTTTAATTAGCCTACTTATATTTTCATTTGAAAAAGAAGAGATTAAATATAAATTATATCCATCCTCTTTGATAGCCAATGCCCTTCTTATTTTTGAATAAGCTAGGGATATTTCTGGGATTTCACTAAATTCATGTTTATCCGTATCTAAATCAAAGTCTAAAAGTATCTCATTTGGAGTTAACTCTTTCTTCATATACTTGCCCACTTTAACCACTATCAATAGTTGATAGATTGTCTAAGTAGTTCCCTCCTTTTACTATAATATTTAAGCTATTTTAAAGTTTAGCCTATATATTATTAATATTCTAATGATACGCTTTTAGATATAGTTTTTTTGAAATTTATAAAAAAAAATGAAGGGAGTACAAACTCCCCTCTTATTTTAGTAATTTGATGTTGAAACTTTACCTTCACATATTTCTATTGAAGCTGAAGCTCCAATTCTTGTTGCTCCATTTTCTATCATTAGCTTTGCATCTTCTGCACTTCTAACTCCACCTGAAGCCTTAACACCTAATTCTGGTCCTACTGTTTCTCTCATTAACTTAATATCTGCTGCTGTAGCTCCTCCAGTTGAGAATCCAGTTGATGTTTTAACAAAGTCTGCTCCTGCTTCCTTTGATAATTTACAAGCTGTTACCTTTTCTTCATCAGTTAAAAGACAGCTCTCTATTATAACCTTAGTTAATGCTTTTCCCTTAGCTGCATTTACTACTGCTTCTATATCTTTCTTTACAAAGTCTAAATCTCCATCTTTAAGCTTCCCAACATTAATAACCATATCTACTTCTGTTGCACCATCTTCAATTGCAACTTCAGTTTCTAAAGCCTTAGATTTTGATGAAGTAGCTCCTAGAGGGAATCCTATTACTGTACATACCTTAACTTCGCTTCCCTTTAATAAATCAGCACAAAGGCTAATCCAACTTGGATTTACACATACTGAAGCAAAATTATATTCTAATGCTTCTTTACAAAGTGTTCTTATTTCTGACTCTCTTACATTTGCCTTTAACGCTGTGTGGTCTATCATTCTCGCTAATTTCTTGTTATCCATACTTAGCACTCCTTTGTTAATTAAATAATCCTCACATATTAGTAAAGCATATCATAGAAGTATTTTCAACTATTTTAATCTATCAATTAGCTCTTGAACATCCTTGTCTCCTCTTCCTGAAAGGTTAACAATTATATAATCATCTTTTTCAAATTGCTTTGCATAGTTTAGAGCAAATGAAATAGCATGTGAACTTTCTATTGCTGGAATTATCCCTTCATACTTAGATAATATTTTAAATGCCTCTAAAGCTTCAATATCTGTGCAAGGATAATATTTTGCTCTTCCAATTGATTTTAAATAAGCATGCTCTGGTCCAACTCCTGGATAATCAAGTCCAGCTGAAATTGAATAAACCTCTTTAGCTTCACCTTTTTCATCCACAATACAAACTGTCTTCATACCATGAACTACTGCAACATCTCCCTTTGTCATTGTAGCTGCATGTCTTTCTGTATCAACACCCTCTCCAGCTCCTTCTACTCCAATAAGCTCAACATCTTCATTTTGAATAAACTCTGCAAAGGCCCCTATTGCATTACTTCCTCCACCAACACAGGCAACAATTGCTTTAGGTAATTTTCCTTCTTGCTCTAACGCCTGTTCCTTAGCTTCTTTACTTATTATTTTTTGGAATTCCTTTACTATTGTTGGATATGGATGTGGGCCAACAGCTGAACCTAATACATAGAAGCTATATTCAATATCCTTTACCCACTCTGAAATAGCAAGATCTACTGCTTCCTTTAAGGTTCTTGTACCAAAGGTAGCTGGAACAACCTTTGCTCCTAAAAGCTCCATTCTAAAAACATTTAAGGCTTGCCTTCTCATGTCCTCTTCACCCATATACACTATACATTCCATTCCCATTAAAGCTGCCACTGTTGCTGTTGCAACACCATGTTGTCCTGCACCTGTTTCTGCTATTACCTTTGTTTTTCCCATTCTTTTTGCTAAAAGCATTTGTCCTAAAACATTATTTATTTTATGAGCCGTTGCATAAAACTTATAAAAAATTATAAACATATAAATTTCACTTTAATTCCCCCTTCATAGAGCTCTATTTCACCTAAAGGTTACTCTAGTTTGGTGTAGTTCTCCAAGGGCTTAAATTCGGGTACAACGCACCCTATAAGATTAGTATTTTCTCAAAATTCACCTATACTAATCCATAATTACCAAGATTAATTGAAGCATTTTTATCTCTATCAATTTCTATTCCACATTTCTCACACTTATAAGTTCTATCCTTTAATCTCAAATCAGATTTAATATTTCCACAACAACTACAAGTTTTAGAACTAGGATAAAATCTATCCACTTGAATAAATTCTATACCATTAAACTTACACTTATATTTTATTTGCCTTATAAATTCATAAAAGCCTTGCTCTGC
>JBOFVP010000101.1:0-6133 GCA_051653165.1 Clostridium sp. | reverse complement strand
CTAACTTATCACAAATCCCAAAAAGAGAAATTACTACTGTAACTTTTTTCATTTTAGTACTATTTAATAACCTTCCTATGGATGTTGTTATTAAATTCAATTCATTATTATTTATTGATACTAATAGCTTTGAGGAATTTTCATAACACTTAGGAATATCTAACTTTATATTTTCTTTATTAATTATTTTATTTATATAAATTGGATTTTTCTCTAAATCTCTTACAATGTCATCTACTAAATAAAACTCAGCTTTATTAAAGAATTTTTTATTACATGTTATTACCTTTTCTGAATTCTTATTGAGTTTAGTTAATATTTTTACATTTGGATATTTAATATCTTCAACTATATAGTTTGTTATAAAATCTATATTTTCGTTATTTACTATGCTCTTCGATGAATTATAATTTTCTTCAAATACGTTATACCATTTATCTGAAATAGCCCTTATATTTTTTAATTTGACTATCTTTTTTGCAAATTCATATGAATTCTTGCTTAATTCATTTAAGTGTTTATTGTTTGATATACAATCATAAATGCTATTAGCTAATTCTTGTATATTATTTAATTCAACTAATTTACCATTATAATTATGTTGTATTATATTATCCCTAATTGGAACAATATCATAACTTATTACAGGTGTTGAGTTTACTAATGCCTCATACAAAACCAAACCTTCTCCTTCAGAATAAGATGTCATTATTGACAACTTTGCATCCTGAAATATATCCTTTAATTCTTCTTTCTTCCTTGGTCCTTCAATATTAACTAAATCAGATATTTTATATTTTTTTATTAATTTATTTAAATCAAAAATACTATATGTGTCCTCAGGTCCATATAAGTGAAATGTAAATTTTTCATTTAATTCTCTAACCTTATCTTTAATTAAATTAACCGCTTTTATTAAGTGATCTGGTTGTTTTATTTCTGCATATCTACCTACAAATATTACTTTATTTGACTTTTCTTTAGGCATAACTACTTCTTCATAAGTTAATGGATTTGCAATAGATACTACATTGGGAATACCTGCTTGTATAAAACCATCTCTAATCTCATCTGATAGAACAATCATCTTATCTATCCATTTACTATAATTTTTGATTTTATATAATCTAAATGTCTCCAAACTAAAATCATGATCAAAATGCCAGTGAAATAGAATACTCTTACTTTTTAGAATCAAATTTTGTGATGATATAAAATGTGTAAATTGATTTACTGTAAATGTTATAAAAATCACTTCACCATCATCAAATTGAGAAAAATAATCATCAATAGCTTCTACTCTTTTTTCAAAATTATTATCTCCACTTGAAACAACATCAAATATTATATTATCTGGCAATCCCTTTGGCCTATTCTGATTATACGTTGTTAGTATTCTTGACTCATAACCATCTTTTGCAAATTGATTTAATAAATTCACTATAACAGCCTCAGTCCCACCAGTAGAAAATACCATTGGTAACGCATATACTATGGTTTTTGCCATTTATCTCTCACCTCTCTATTTTTTCTTTCTTTTAATATCCCAATACCTTAATGTAATCTTACCTAACTTAGATGATTTTAATGCTTCATATTTACTTATTATATTTTTCAGTTCTTTTTCACTTTTTAATAACTGTTTCTTTAGTTGTTTATTTTCATCTATAAGTTGATTAGTTTGATATTTCATTGCTTCATATATTTTTAAATCTATATTGTTATTTATAATTTCATCTTTCTTTCTCAATTCTTCTATATAGTAATTTATATTCTTTTCCATATAATCCCCCCATTTTATTTACATCTAAGTATTTCATTAAAAACCCTTTCAGTATTTCTATTATCAAATTTGTCTATAAATTTAACTACCTTTTTTCTATATTCACTATTTAATTCAATATCTTTAGATACATTATTTATTAATACGTTAATTAAATCGTATTCACTTTCGACTACAATACCAAACAAATCCTTTTTATGTTCAATCGGTCCATAATTGTAATGCTTATTATAAAACTCATGATAGTCAAATTCATAAAAATAAACCTCTTTTTTCATAAATCCAAAATCAAATGCTACAGATGAATAATCTGTTATTAATATATCACTACTTCTTATAATATCCTGTATATCGATTTCTCCTTGTAATATAAATTCAATTTCTTTTGGTATTGTAATATCTTTATCTTCTATTATTTTTTGCATCTGATAGTGCATAAAAAATTTTATCCTATACCCCTTACTCTTTAAAAAATCTATTAATTTGGGATTGCTTACTAAACTAATATAAGTTTTTAAATATTTAGATTTAATTAATTCTTCTTCTGTTTTTATCCAGGATCTCCATGTAGGCATTATTAATATAATCTTATTCTTATTAATATTGTATAACTTATCCCACCTACAAAGCCCTGTAACCTTTACTTCATTACTTCTATATCCAAACTCTTTGACGATATGATCTTTTTCAAAATTAGAACTTACAAAAAACATATCAAAACCAACTCTATTCTTATGCAATGAATGATTTATTCTACTTGTTGCTATTACACCGTGTTGTAAAAATATCTTTTTTCTATTTATCAAATTAGGATAGTATTTCATTATATTTTTATATTCTGTAGTGTACATGTTAGCTCTCTCAGAATAACTATTTATACTATATTTACTACCTAACAAGTACATTGTATGCTTAATACTACCAAATTTAATTCTTCTTTTTTTTACAATTTTATTAGCATCTTTACATTGTTTTTCAATTATATAATATGCATTGATATTCTTATGTTTTTGTATTATATAATTGAATAAATGATATGAATTATCTTGCGCCGTATCTTTACGTTCTCCAATTAACCATATTTTTTTATGCCTAATATAAAACCCAATAATCATATATAATATAAATGCTATTACGGTCTTACCTTCCCCCTGCTTTATAAAATACTTTAATCTTTTTAGTAGTTTTATAAATTCTCTAACTTTATCATTTAATAATATTCTATTATTACTATTTGTTATTTCAAATTGCCAATATTTGTATTCACAAAAATTCCAGACTAACCTTTTCTTTGACATTTCAATGTTATAATAAATTTTATATAACTTATTTTTTTCCTCAGCTAACTTTACTTCTAACGGTATTTTATAATTATTAATACCATCTTCTACTTTAATATAAATTTTATATTTCCCATTATGTTTATGAAATTCAGTTATATCTAGCTTTATTGGCTTAAACCCCGCATTATCATAATTTGTGTTATCATCTTTAAATCTAAATGTTAAGTCTGTTCTTAATTCATTTATGAGGTTTTTTTCAACTACTACTTCATCTTCATTTTCTATTAATAATATTTTTTTATTATAATCACTTAATTCTTTATACTTTAATACTACATGCCCATATATGGTAATGTGTTTTTTTGTTATCTCTATTCTTTCTGCAATAGCTTGATTACTAACCTCCATAACTCCACTTCCTCAGACTTAATATATTATAATTTATATGTTTTTACCCTCGTAATGATATTTTTTGTATCTAAAATTATCTTCGATGATATTAACTCTTCATTTTGCTTAATATGCTCATGTCCTACCATTATTACCACTAAATCTATATCATCTATAAATTCTTCAAAGTCACTATACTGACTTTCAAACAACTTACTTTCAACCCATGGATCATAAATTTTAATACCTGTAACCAATAATTTATCTAATCTATTTATCAATTGTATTGTTGGACTTTCTCTCATGTCATTTATATCCTCTTTATATGTTAATCCATATAATCCAACTCTTGATATATCCTTAATATTATTTTCAACCATTATTTCTCTTATTCTTTCTAAAACAAATGTTGGCATAGAGTCATTTACATTTCTTGCGCTTAATATTATATTAACTATGTCAGGATAATCCCCTACTAAAAACCATGGATCAACTGATATACAATGCCCACCTACTCCTGGTCCAGGATTTAATATATTTACTCTTGGATGCATATTCGCTATCCTTATAAGTTCATATACATTTATTCCTTCCTTTCTACATATTCTAGCTAACTCGTTTGCAAATGCTATATTGACATCTCTATAGGTATTTTCTACAACCTTACTCATTTCAGCTGTCTTTATATCTGTTATAACTATATTTCCTTTACAAAATCTTTTATACCAACTCTTTATCTCCTCACCTATTGATATTGTATCAACTCCAATTGTTCTCGAATTCTCTATTAATTCTTCAATCATTTTCCCAGGTATTATCCGCTCTGGCGCATGTGCTAAATGTATGTCCACACCTATTTCAAAGCCATACTTTTCAACTAGAGGTCGTATATACCTATCTATTGTCCCAGGTGAAATAGTTGATTCAATTACAATAATACTGTTTTTTTCACATACTCTTAATACGCATTCAACTGCTGATTTTACATACGATACATCTATTTTCTTATTTCTTTCCCTATATGGTGTTGGTACCGTTATTATATATCTATCAGTTTTCACATACTCATTAGTAAACTCTATTCTATTATTTATTGCTTTTTCAAATAACTCTTTCAATCCTATTTCATTAAATGGTAGTTGTTTATCTATAAGTTTATTTATAACATTTTTATTTATATCACTACCTACAACTTCAAACCCATTTGCTGCAAAAATCAAAGCTGTTGGCAACCCTATATACCCTAACCCTACAACATTTATAACCCCCATTATTCTAATCACCCTTACCTTTTTTAATTCTTAGATTTTGTATCTTTTGCTTTACTTTATACGATAAATTGTTATTTATACATCCACTTCCTAAAATACCTTTTAAATTTTCTACTAAATAACTTGGAAATACATTTGCAATTTCAGCATGACTTTCAATGCTACACTTATCTATTTTAATATTAAGATCATACTCATTAGCTAAATTCTCTAAATCTTTCAGTACTGTTTTGTACTGTCTATCTCCATCACTAGTTAAAATTTTAACTCTAGTTTTGTTATTATTTACACTGGAAATTCTTATTAAATTATCATATTTCACTCTATTTTCTAAATTAATATCTCCAAATATTTCTTTAGCATATCTTTTTATTGATAAGTCTGACAAATAACTTCCAACTTTATATTGAGGTGCCCCTGCAATAGCATTTCCAAAACTATACTTTAATGCATAATATATTGCAGCAGTTCCACCTTTAGATGAACCTATACTAGTAATATTATTAAAACTTATGTTATTAGCAGCTACTATATGAGTTATTAGGCTAATAACTGAGCTTTCAATGTTTAAGTCTCCATTTAACCCGAGATAATAACTACCCTTTTCACCATAATCATCTAATATAAATAATTTATTGCAGTCAACAAATTTTAATGTTGATTTATAATTATATTTGGGTTTATCTGTTGAGAATGCCGAAAACGAAATTATTAATTTATCTTTATTAAATAGTGATGCCTTTTCAAAGTAATATTTAATAGGATATATCGAAGGAAATATCCTTTCCCCTGTTATTTTTTTATTTGCTTTTTCTAATTCAATCATTTCCTTAATTAAATCATTACTTTTTTTATTTAAGGATTCTGTATTTATGTTAAGCTCTAGGTCAATAATATTTATTCCAGGTGATAATTCTTTAATTATTGCTACATACACCTCTAACAATTCACTTTCCACTAGTGAATTTTCCTTGCAATTTTCTATTAACTTTACATTTAAAAAAAATACTTTTCTAGTTTCTATTTGCCTAAGTATTTTATTTATAAACACCCTATATGCTTCTTTAAATACAATACTACTTATTTCATTTCTTTTTAACAAATATCTTCTCATATTAAGTATACTTTTACTTCTCATTTGCTTATAATAATTATCTTTAGTAATATAGTTGGTCTGAAATTTAACCAAATCTTTGAATTCCTCAATTATATCAAAAACAAAATAATCTCCATCAATTTCTATATCTTTTAAGTATTTAAAAGCATACTTATCATTACAAATTTCATCCATTAAACTTATATCATTTAACAAAGGAATTATTCCTTGATTTTCAATAACTGTATAATCCTCATTATTCTTAATATGCCTAGCAATTTCTTCTGACACATAAGCAGTAACTTTCATT
>JBOFVP010000100.1:0-8050 GCA_051653165.1 Clostridium sp. | reverse complement strand
CTGTATTTTCTTCTGAGTGGGATAAGTTTGCACAGAAAACGTATAGAATAAATTATGGAGAAACTCCTTTTGGTGATATTACTAAAATAAATGAAAAGGATATACCAGACCATGATATTCTACTTGCTGGGTTTCCTTGTCAGCCATTTTCACAAGCAGGTCTAAAGAGAGGATTTGAAGATTCAAGAGGAACTTTATTCTTTGATATAGCGAGAATAATTAAGGAAAAAAGACCTAAGGCAATTATGCTTGAAAATGTTAAGCAATTAAGAACACATGATGGTGGAAATACTTTGAAAGTTATATTATCTATTTTAGAAGAATTAAATTATTATGTTCCAAATCCAGAGGTATTAAATGCATTAGATTTTGGTATACCTCAAAATAGAGAGAGAATAATAATTGTTGCTTTTAATAGAAATTATTTATCTAATGGACACTATAATTTTTATTATCCAAAAGGAAATAGAAACAATGATTTGAATTTAGGAAAAATACTTGAGAAACAAGAAGATATATGTGATAGATTTACAATTTCAGATAAATTATGGGCTGGGCATCTTAAAAGAAAAAATTTACATAAAAAGAATGGTAATGGATTTGGTTTTTCATTATATAATATGGAAAGTAGTTATACAGGTACAATAAGTGCTAGGTATTATAAAGATGGAAGCGAAGCATTAATTGAACAAATTAATAATAATCCTCGAATGTTAACACCTAGAGAATGTGCTAGATTACAAGGGTTTCCAGAAGAATTTATTATTCCAGTATCTAATGCTCAGGCATATAAGCAGTTTGGGAATTCAGTATGTATACCTGTAATAAAAGCTGTTGCTGAAAAAATGATTGAATTTATGAAAAAAAATGAAGTTTTATAGTGTTTAAAAAGAGGCTAATAACAAGAGTACTATTATTAGCCTTGATTATTAATATATCATTTAGAATACAGAATATTATCGGATTAATTATAATTGTTTATAAATTCAGATAGCGTAATTTTATTTTTACAAATTAATGAGCTAGTTAGGTTGTCAGAGCTTGAGAATACATAACCACTAAATTCATCAACCAGTTTCCAAGCACCATTAATTTTTTTATAAATCTTTTTGGGAATATTATTTTCAAGAATGCATATAAAGTCACAATTGTTTTCATATTCAGTAGATAAAGAGATTGATTCATTTAAATCAATATTATTTTTTATAAGTATTGTAGAATTTAATTTGTTTAGTAATCCAATACAACTGCTTTTCAATTTGCATTTTGAGCAAGCTATTGGGTTGATTTCTCTTAAGGTAGAGTTACCTATAGTTCCAAATCGTTGACACCATAATATATCAAAGAAATTTTTCATATTTGTTTTATTAGATTGACTTGCAAGCCATATGACACGTTCCATTTTACCAAGATTATTAAATGTATTATAAAAAGTATCAGAGTCTTGAATATTTAGAGGATATTTATAAAAAGTTTCAATCCATGTATCTATAGGAATAATTTCACAATTACTAAAACCTTGTTGTAAAAAGCAAGCCATTACTTTTTCGGAATATCCTTTTAATTTACTACCATTAGAATATAATTTCTTGAAAAAATCTTTTGATATATTTGAATAATCAAAATTATTTATATTCATAAAAGAACTAATAAAGTAAGCAGCTCTCCATGAATTTCTATTAAATGCATCAACAAGTCTTTCAGCTATAAATTTTTCATCTAGTGTTAATTTACCATTATCAAATAATTTTTTTGATACATGTTCTATAAAATCATTTTTATTTTGTTTCCAAGCTTTTGGCATAACATTAAAGGTAACATTGTCTATTGAATATGAATTAGAAAATTCATTGTGAAAAATTTTATTAATAGTTGAATAAAGTTTGCTAAAAATAGGGAAATCTATATAGTTTTGATCTTGCACATCTTGATAATTTGGAATTAGGTAGTATTCTAGGTGACTCCATTGGTTTGGGAATTTAACTTGTTCCCCGAATATACTCATAAAGTTATAAAGCATTCGCATTTCACTTTGACGGCCAGTTTTAGGTTGCCAAGCGGAGACAAATCTAACTATAGAATATATTTCTTCATATAACTTACCAAAAGGTATAGTTTGTCCATATGATAATTGAATGTAATTCCATAAATCTTTCATAAAATTTATGTAGTTATCATTTCCGTTGCAACACGTTATTATATCATCTATTGATATTTGATTTGATAACCCTACTCTTTCTTTCAATTCAGATTTTATTTTAAGGTTAATTTCATTAGTAAATTCATAATTGCATAATACAATAAATTCAGCATCACACATTGAATTCTTAATAGTATAACTAATTGATACGGGACAGGCAATTATACGTTTAGTTTCTAAAAATGTATGGATGTACATAATGGGAAACTGAGGTAAGTCAGGGTAATATAATTCTATTTTTGGTATCCATTGTATAGGTATATTTTCAAGTGTAATTGTAGATTGATATTCAATATTAAACATTTATCTTCCTCCATTTTTTTATTGGTATATTTTACATAATAATATTATACAATATTTCTGTTAATTTAGAAAATATGCGTTTGAAAGATTATGATTTTATGCCTAAAATCTTGTATTATATTTATTTTATTGTTACGATATATAATGATATTGAAAAAGAAATATTATTAAATTTTTTGTATTAGAAAAGGGAGAATAAAATGACATTTGATAAAACAATAACAGCATCAGTATATGTTGTATATAAAAATAAAGTTTTGTTACATAATCATAAAAAATATAATACATTATTTCCTTTAGGTGGTAAAATGAATGAATGCGAAGTTCCACAGGAAACTGCATTAAGAGAAGTTTATGAAGAATCAGGTTTAGAAGTAGAGTTATATAATAGAGATAAAAGGTTAGATTTAGGTAGAGTAATTCAATTACATAGTCCAATACATACCTTACTTGAGAATGTAGGACATGAAGTAGAAAATATTGATTTTATATATTTTGCCAGAGCAATCAGCGATGTTGTAAATCCTCAACAGGGGGAAAGTAAAGAATTATTTTGGTTTACTAAAAGTGAGATAGAAAATCATAATAATATAAAGCCTCATGTAAAAGAGATGGCATTAGATGCATTGAAATGTTTGTTTTAGTATATTTATAATAAGAAAATTATTATCAAATATTTAAAAGGGGCATTGGCTCCTTATTTAGTTTGTACTAAACATGGTTTTAACCTAATAGAGAATTAAAGTAAAATAATTGTATATAAAGCAAAGAGTAGGTGTTACATAATCGAACACCTACTTAAATTATTTAATATCAAACTTAGTAACAGTTTTCTAAGTAAGAGAAGCACCATGCTTTCCAACTAATGCACCATTTTTAGCAAGAAAAATATTCTTAGCTATAATAGTATCCATCATGGTAGAAACTTTAGATTGAGTTATAGTATCCTTAACATTACTAATAGAAAAGCTAGTCTTTTTTCCATTAGTAGCAAGGAATACTATAGATAATTCATATTCCATATAAAAGTTCTCCTTTCTTTAGAGTAAGTTAAAGAGCTTACTTCTTATATCTTTCCTCGTAACTGTACCCTTATATTGAAAATTTAGTACAATTATATACTGAAAAAACTCAATAAAAAAGTGCAAAAGTTCCTACATTTTGATGTTGGAACTTTTATGCACTTTCATTTTAAGATTTACAGAGCATTATAAAAAGAGGAATGCTTTAGTGTATAAATTACATATAGAAGATAGGATATATTAGACACAAGCTAATATATTGAATTATCAATCCAAATAATGTAAAATTATATTTGAAAATATAAATAATTAGAGAGGCATTATTGAGAAACTTAACAAATATAAGAGTTCTATTGTAATTATGATAGTGGTAGCTATTGTAATTATTTTAGGATACACAATATAAAATTTGTCACTGAAAGTTAAAAAGCTTAGTAAAGAGATAGATGAAAAAAATATTTAGGTTTCTGTATTAAAGGATGAGAGCAAGTACCTTAATGATATTTTATTAAATAAAAATCAAAAAACTATCAATAAGGTAGATGAAATAGTAGAAGGTAAAGTAGGTAAGTTAATTGATTTTGGAGAAACTCAAATTACATTAAAGAAAGTTTCTTACTCAAAGAGTTTTAAATTTAAAGATTATAACAATGGAACAATGTTTAATCCATCAGCGGGAAAGGGGGAATACTTTATAATATTTGATTTAACAATTAACACCAAATTAGATCCTGCTGCGGAGGCAGGCTTTGCTAATTGGGAAGTGTATAATTTTATTGATACTATAAACATAGGTAAAGGATACTCACCAAATAGTAGCTGGGGTAATCCACATCCATGTAAATTACAGCTAAGAAATGATAATAATATAAAGGTAGCTTATAGTATTAATGAAGGTGATAAGTTAGATAGTATAGTATTAAAAGATCCTAGAAGTAATAAGCGTGTGACTATAAAAAATGAGAGCTAGCAAGTTAGTGTAAAGCGGAGGGGATATAGTGGAGAGAGAAGATTTTTTAAATGAGATAAAGGACATTTTAGTTAATTGGTGTAATGAAAGGATGAGTAATATTGGAGATATTAAATATGAACAAAGATTCAGTTCAGGAAAAACACATATTAGGTTTACGAATGATAACCTTGAAAAGATAATGCCATCATTACATAGTAGAAAAGGAAGTTGGGGGTGTGGATATCCAATTTTTCACGAATTTAATAATCGTGATAAAAAATTAAAACTATCGCTAGTAATTGGTTCAAAACATTTAACAGCGGATGAGAAGGAGTATTTAAAGTTTCTAGCTAAAAGTGTTGGAAAAGAGTTGAAAGATAATTGGGAGTACAAGTTCCTTAATGGATGGGATATTTATAAATATAATGAAAATGAGCCAATGGAATTAGTAAGAAAAAAGATTATTAGTGAAATGGATAGATTATATGAAAGTGAAATTAAAATTTTCGAGGAGAAATTATTAGATATATTACAAGATGCAGCAAGTTAGAAGATGAGCTTACAGGTGTTTTATAGAAAAATGCTAGAGTAAGTTAAGGATATACTATTAAATATTAAAGGGACAAGAGAAGTTGGAAAGAAGTTATTAGAATTCATGGGACCACATGTATGGTATGTAACTTTAACTTTAAGAATGTTTACGGAGGAGTTGGGAAAGGATTTATTGGGGTTCATCATTTAAAACCACTTTCAGAGTTAAATGAAGAGGTAACTATTAGTCTAGCCATATGTAGTAATTGTAATAGAATGATTTACAAGAAGATTTTAGGAGCTTGTACAGTCGAAGAACTAAAAGTAATAATAGGAACTTATAGATTGTTAAATGATAAGTGTACTATCAATAAAACAATAATAATATTATGAGAGGGAACAAGGTATGGTTGACATTAAGGAATTAGATGATAAGGTATTTAATAAATATTTTAAAGTTTAAGAGTAAGGTTATGAAAAACTGCAATGACTTAGTTAATTATTGTATTAAGGTGTAGTCTAGATGGTGAAATATATTCAATTATATTTTTGTTAATATATAACTTATATGTAGAGATTAGTTTAATAATAAGCTAAGAAATAAATTCAAATTTATTGGAGGATATTATGATGGACATTAAACGACTAGTTAAAAAATTTAGAGAGGCTATAGATGTGGCTAGGGATACAGGGGAATTTGATAAGGATTTTTCATTTTGTAATTTTCCACGTGGATGTTGTGGTGATACTAGTTATTTGTTAGCACAATATTTATTAGAAAACACTATTAGAACATATTATGTATGTGGTACGTATAGAGGTAGTTCATCCGAGGATTATCAGTCGCATGCATGGTTGTTACTAAATAATCACACTATTATAGATATCACTGGTGATCAATTTAAATATAATCCAGACTTTCTTAATTATGATAAATCAGTTTATATAGGAGCGGCGGATGATTTTCATAAACTTTTTGAAGTTGAAGATAGGGATATTTATGAAAATAATGGGTTAGATACATTAGGTAGTATGTGTCAATCAAGGTTATACGGGTTATATAGTAAAATCATAAAATATATTTAGGAAATAGTTACTTTTTTTAGAGGTAGTATATGATAAAAACTTTATTATATGTATCCATGATAATATTAGGAAATCCCAATTTAATGATTAGAGAACTAATTTTTAATACTAATAAGATATTCTAAATATTGAATTATTCAAAACAATGCATATTCAAATTTGAAAATGCGTTGTTTTTAATCATCTATAAAATTCTATAAAGAAATCATAGGACACAATAGGTTATCACGTGAATGGATTATAAATCAAACTAAATATAGAAAAAAGATAAATTTATTTATAGCAATTAAATAATTTACAAAATTATTAATATTATGTTAATATAATATTAAAAATAGAAAAATTTGGAGGGATTATGTTTAGTTTCTTTGGCGAACAAGTAAGTGAGAATTTAAAAAATAGAAAAGAAATTAAAAGAAATTTAGAAAGAGCAAATAGAATTATTGAGAGTTCAAATAGACGATATAAAAGTGAATATAGCTATATAAAAAGAGAATTAAGTGAGATAAATTCAGATTTACATAGGTTCTTTAGAGAGAGACAAGAGATATTTAAACAAATAGGATCGGATGTTGAAAAGATAGTTTATAAATTTGAAAATTTTAATATTGATTCGAAGGTTATTAAGAAAGTAAATTCAATTAAAAATGATATTGATTTTATAACAAGTGTAAATACTCACCTAGTCAACAAAAATTATCTGGTAGATAGTAAGGTTGGAATAGGTTCAATGCTAACTATTAAAAATGTTTTAAGCATATTTATAGATAATGAAATGGAGGTATATGAATCAAAAGGTAAGTTATATGAGGCTGAGTCATATGAGAGAGAAGTTGATATGAAAATAAAAGATTTTGAATATTTAAACAATAGAATAAATAATATTAGAAATGCTATAAGAGAAGAAGTGAGTGTCATTAATTTCTATAAGGACAAAGTAAGTGAATTAATAGAAGTATTAAATAATGGTATGCAAAATTTACAATTTACTGAAAAAGAAGCATTAGAATTAAAAAATGTATGTATGATTACTAAAGAAATTAATAAAAGACTTAATACAACCTTTATTGACTCAGATTTATATATTGAGTCAGAATATAGTAATAATGTGAAGATGGTAAAAGAAATTAATGCAAAGCTAAGCAATGCACCAACGGTTACAGGAAAAACATTGAATGATATCTTGTTGCTATTAGGGGTATAAAATATGAATGAAAATGATGAGTTAAAAAATATATTATTAGAAATTTATAAAAATAAGCGAATGATAAAAAATCAGGAACAAAGAAGCAAAACATTAGAAAAGTTAAGTAAGAACATAGTAGAATATAATAAAATTATATCAAGAAATGAAATTTATAAATTAAAGTCACAAAGTATGTTCTTAAAGAGGGGGGAAATATTAGAGATTCAAAAAGAGTTAATTAGTTATGGTATAGAAAGTACTAACTTTAATATAGTTAAGGAAGCATTAGATAGTATCGATATATTATATAAACAAAATATTTTTGAGGATAAGTGTAGATATGAATAGAGATTTAAATTTAGAGATATATAAAAGTTATGAAAATTCAAGTCTTAGTAAGGAGATTAATCCTGAAATAATAATTCAAGGTGTTTTAAGTTTCTTTAAAAGTGCTGCAGATGTGCAGATAAATAAGGAAGTTGAAATAACAAATAGATTAAAAATAGAGTCAGATTTGGAGTTAGCATTGAGCCTAATTGAAAATAATTTGGTTAAAGAAAAAATGTATTGTTATAATGATTTATATAAGTTTGATAAAACAATTTCCCTGATAAAGGAAGCTATTAATCTTGGAAAGGAAATGAACTCGGAAGAATTAATTAAGTCTGGATTAGATACTTTAAATAAATTAATACAAAATAACTAGAAACTCCCTTGGAAGAGCTTTAGCTATTCCAAGGTGGCCGAGTCCCCTTTAGTGGATTGGACAA
>JBOFVP010000099.1:0-5200 GCA_051653165.1 Clostridium sp. | reverse complement strand
CTCATATAAACTCATTAACAAACTCGTTATATACACCAAAAGTTGCTCTTACGGCTCCAACTAAAGTCGAGAAAGAGATAAAAAGTAATAGAATGACTGCAAAAGAGTTCCGTGAACTCCTGCTAAAAAAATAAAAAATAACAAGCAATACTCCTATTAAATTTTTACGAATAAGTGTATTGCTTGTTTATAATATTTTTTAATCGATGTAAGGTATAATCAATTTTTCTCCTTTATCAGAATAAATATAAATCTCTTTTGGATTGTCCAAATCATCTACACTAAGTGTATAGTGTTCACTTATATCTAAATTATTATTTTTTATTTGATTATAAATCCAAGGATGAAAATTTGTATTTATATCTTCTGCATAAATTTCCCATCCACAGTTCCCTTCATATTCGCTCATCTTTAAATTCACTATAAATTCAACGCTCCAATTTTCACTATACTTAGCAAGAATATAACTATATTCATCTAAAATATTATAACCCTGAATTATTGTTGTCCATTTCAACTTATAGTCATCTATTTCTGCTTCAATTCCAAAACTTTTAATAATATTATAGTATTCATCAAAACTACATTTAGAAATATCTATGTTTTTTACAAAAACTATATCCTTTAAAAAATACTTTCCTTTTTGAGCAATTTGATATAATCGATGCTCTATGTTTTCTATCTTTATTTTTTCTTTACAGAATTCATCTTTTTCAAGCATACTCATATATTTCCTCCATTTCTCTTTATTATGAGACTCATTTCATCTCCAGATATAGGTTTACTTATAAAATAACCTTGAATATATTCAACTCCTAAAGAGTTTAAATATTGAAGTTGTTTAGATGTTTCAACCCCTTCAGAAACTATCTTTAGATCTATCTCCTTCATGAGTCCAACTAATCTCTTATAAATATTTTTAGCTCTTTTTGAATAATCTGTACTCTCTATTGAATCTAGGAGTGATTTATCAAATTTAACAATATCTATAGGAAGTAAGGATAAGATAGTGGCTCCTGAGTGACCCGCCGTAAAATCATCTAAAGATATTGTAAAGCCTAATTTTTTAAGCTCTCTTAGCTTCATTACCAACTCATCTAGTTTAACTGTAAAAATAGATTCTGTTATTTCAATCTCTAAATTCTGTGCTTTAATTCCACTATTCTTTAATAAATTCATCAATACTGCAATAATATCCTCTCTTTCAAAAGTTTGAACAGATAGATTAAAAGATATTTTAAAATCTTGTGGGAGTTCTTCTTTATCAATCTTCTTTTTCAAATAAATCATAGTTTTTTCAGCTATAATATAATCTATTTTATAAACCACCCCATTTTCTTCTGCTATTTTTATAAATTCATTTGGATATATAGGCCCTAACTCTTTTGAATAAAATCTTGCTAACGCTTCTGCCCCTATGATTCTATTACTTTTAAGACAAAATTTAGGTTGATATACTGGATAGAAATGTTCTAACCTTATCTTTAATTCATTTAAAATTTTAACCTCTCTATTTTTTCTATAAATAAATTCATCATTTACAATTCCGTATTTAAATTTTCCCTCTCCCTTATTTTCCAACATTATTAAATCTGCATACTTAAATCCCTCTTTTAATGAATCTCCATTTTTTATATTATTCAACCCTAAAGTAAATGAAACATTATTTTTTTGCATCAAAGGACAATACTCTTTATATTTTTTTAATTTATCTATTATCTCGACTTCTGTTTCCTTCTCTAAAAATCCATAATATTCATCACCTGATATTCTGAAAATTTTTTCATCTCTCCACAAAGTTTTTAAAAAATTTGCAAATTCAATTATAATTTTATCTCCAAAATTGTGCCCTTTAGTATCATTTACATTTTTAAAGTTATTTAAATCTATCACAAAAACAAAACCATTTACACTATACTCTTTTTCTTTTAAAAACTCATTAAATTTTTCTCTGCTCAAAAGTCCTGTTAATGAATCTTTTAATAGCGTTTCATTTTCTTTATGTTTTCTTTTTAAGTTATCATATAAATAAAACAAATATCCCCCTGCTAATAGCAATAGAAAAATTAGCACCCTCTTTTCATTCTCTTTTATCTTTTCGTCAGCTTCTTTTTCTCTTTCAATATCTAAATAAGTTTCTTTTTTTAATATTTCTATATCAATCAAATGTATTAGTGCTTTATCTACAATACTTTTTAATAAAGGATTATTCAAATTAAAAGCTAAATTAATCGGAACTTTCTCGAATATTCTGATATCATATTCAGCTAATTCAAACCCATCTTTGTTGATGGTTAGTATATATTCTATTTCTTTATCATCTAAAGCTTTTTTTAATAATTCATAGTTTGAATATGATTTTATATTTCTAGAAATATCATAATTTTTAACTATCTCTTCTTCAATGTTATATCTAAGAACACCAACTCTTCTTCTAAAGCTACTTTTATCTTTTTTACTAATAACATATGTATTTAAATCCGCTATTTTTTCAGAGAATAGATATTTTTTATCTCGATCCATTGTTTTTGATAATATTAAAAGATCTATCTCTCCTTTTTCTAATAACTCTAATTTCTTCTCTTTTTTATCTTCATACACTACAAGATTAATTTTTAAAGCTTCTATTATCCTTTCAATTAACATTGGAATTAAACCTTTACTCTTTTTATAGTACTTAGAATAATAATAAATATCTTCTAAACTATTTTCCTCATAACTTATTCTTAATTTTTTCAAATTATCTATATACTTTTTTTCATCATCTGTTAATGATGATAAAAAATATTCTAATGACATCTCTTTATTAATCTCTTCTAATAACAAATTAAATTTTTGTCTATATTTTTTACTTAAAACTTCACTTAAAACATCAGCTAATTTAGAGTATTTTTTATCTAATCCTATTATGTATCCTGGACTAATGGTTACTTGTAATTTATTTTTAAACTCATACTTATTAAATTGTGTTGTTAATATTAATTCATTTTGATAGTTTTTAATATCATCAACTTCATAGAAATCTATATCCATATCATTTACTTTCATTTTTTCTTTAAAAATCCTATACTTATAATCTCCCTTTTCAAAATATACTTTAGGTTTATTTAAAACTCTTAAGTCATTTAAACTATTCAAAGGGATATCTGATGATACTAGATAAATATTTTTAGTAAAGAGTATATTTGTCAAAGACAATTGATTTGAAATTTCATTTTCTTTATTTATAAGAGCAATTCCTTCAATTTTTTGCTCCTTTAACATTACTTCTAACTTTTCTTGATCTTCTTCAATAAATAAAACATCTAATTTTAACTCTTTTAAAAACATCTCTTTAACCAAATCTACTATTGAAACTCCTAGTTTATTTTTTACTTTAAAATCATCATTTTTAACAATTCCTATTATTAATTGTTCTTTCTTTAAATCATTCAAATATTTTTCTCTCGATTTATTCTTCGTTAAGTTTTCTCTTGCTAAACTAGATATATTTACTATTAAAATTAATATTAACAATTTATATACTCTCTTTTGAAAAAAGTTTTTTATTTTATTCACCCTCCTTTATTTTCAATATTGTTTTTTATTAATTTTCTAATCTTACTTAAACGAAAGGGCAAGTACAACTTATTTTTTTACAAGTGTACCTGCCCTTACCATTTAAAATCAGTCTGGGGGGACATGATTTATCTTCGTGAAGTTAGCCTAGGGTGCTATAACTTCAATAAATGATATTTTAATTTCTATTTTAATTCAATCCCATTTAGGATTCTTCAACTAAAATATATTTTCTATCGTCTTCTACAATCAATTTACTCTCTTTCAATTTTTTCAAAACTAAATAAAACTGACTTCTACTTAAATTGAAATCATCATAAGAGATTACTGTTTTTGAGATACAATTATTTTTTGAATATCTTTTTAAAGTAAAAAATACATATTCTATACTTGTCATAATCAAATTCATCTCTTTTAATATGTATGACTCTATAATTTGAGTGTATAAATTCTTTTTTATATATGAATTTATCTCAATCTCTTCAATTAAAGTTTCCTCAAAAACCTTAAATAAACCCTCTGGATTTTTAAATAAACTAGTTTTATTAATTGAGTCTAAAGTCAATAAATTATAAATTATTTTATTTTCTTCAAGAAGACATTCATTTACAATCGTCTTTCCGTCCGATAGTATGTATTTCATTATTCCCCTACCCTTTAAAATAAAATAACACTTTTCTCCTATATAAAAAGACTCACCCTTTTCTAACTTTATTGTTTTCATTAATTCACCTCAGTAAATTTTTTTAAAATTTTTCTTTGTTTAAAGAGTAAAAGGTTTCAAAATCGATAATCTCTAAAATGATTGGAATTGTTGCATAGCCTAATTTAGTAAGTCGATATTCAGAAAATTTTGGATATATTTCAAACTTCTTTTTTGAAACAAGTTTTAATCCTTGTAATTCTTTTAATGTTTCATTTAAAACTTTTTCACTGCAAGAAGGCAGTTCAAGCTTTAAATCTTTAAATCTTTTGCTTTCAACTCTTAAATGCCAAATAATAACAAGAGCCCATTTTCTTTTTGTTATTAAAAAACTTATAGTATTGTCCAAACTATAGCTCATGACCGCCCCTTTCCAAAACTTTATAAAATAATTAATATTACTATAAAATTTCAGTATAAATTATATCATAAATGACATAAAAGTTTAATAACTGACTTTAAAGTTAACTGAATATGTGCTTTTTCTACCTTTTTTTATATTTAAATACTATATCTACTTAAACAATTCAAGCTTTTATCATAAAATATAAGTGAAAATAGTCACGCATTCCACTGACATTAAAGTTAGTAAAAAACATTTTAGTTTTAAAACTTCATTTATACTATATATATTTTACACAGTTGTCTTTTCCTTAAAAATAAGTTGATTTTAGATGTTTTAATTTTTTTATAAAAAAATTAGGTGCCAGAATATTTTTCTGACACCTTTTTTATATCTATTTTGAGTTGTATTTTTTTAATCCTAACTCAATTATTTTCACAGCTTTTTCTAATCTATCTAAGTCTAGAGCATAAGATATTCTAACCTTATTTACTCCTAACTCCTCTCTTTGATAAAATCCTTTTGCTGGTGTTAACATAACAGTTGAGTTATCGTATGAAAACTCTCCCAATAACCATTTTGAAAACTCTGTTGCA
>JBOFVP010000098.1:0-4542 GCA_051653165.1 Clostridium sp. | reverse complement strand
ACCATTAACTTTAACTGTTCCATTAAAATCTACTGGATTATACAGCTTGGATTTAGGGTTACTTACCCCCTTGGGGCAGAGTCTGTCTTTTTATTTTTAGTGGTAGGATTGAGTGTTTTCAACCCTTACCACAGTTTTATGACTACTTTCAACTACTTATCATTTTTTCTGTTATGTAGCTACTTTTCAGCCTTATTTTTCCTTAATCTGTAACCTTATTTTATCATGCAACTTCTTTTATTTCTACATTAGGCATTACATATTCACTTTTATTTTTCATCATTCCATAGATGATGTTATTAAGCCTTCTCATTACACACACTAATGCCTGTATCTTGGTTTTACCTTCTGAAATCTTTCTCTTGTAGTATTGTAGGAAAACTGGATTTCTAGGAGTTCCTTTTTTAGAAACTTGTACCTGTTGCACTGCTAGAAAGTAAAATACTCCGTAGAGTTCCCTATTACCTTGTTTACTCTTTTTATCTTTTCCTTTACCTGCTGAACTGAAATTTACTGGTGCTATTCCAGAAAATTTAGCTAGCTTATCAGCATTATGGAATCTTTTAATATCTCCTATGTGAGCAACTAGTGCTATTGCAGTTACAGTATCTATCCCTGGAATTGTTTCTAGCTTTAGGTCTAGTAGTTTTAGTAGCTTTTTCATTTCAACTTCAACTTTTTTGATTTCTTCACTCTTAAATGCAATGTCTCTTACAATGCTCTGAATTATGAAATCTCTAGACTCCTGGTATTCCCTTGTTGTATCTCCATCACTTTCTACAATATCTAGTATTTCTTTAGCCTTTCTTGTTGAGCAACTATTATGACTAGGCTTTCTTAGAAACTCTGCTAGTTCTTCATCGGTTACACCTTTTAGGTGTTTCGGTGATGGGTATTTCTCGTAGAAAGCTAATGCAGTTTTTCCATTTACATCAGAAAAAAATTTCTTATAGCTTGGGTAATTATAGTTTAGGTTTTCATGAAGTTGATTAGTTAGAGTTGTTACTGATTTTACAATAGCATCTCTTCTATTCACCATCATCTTTATAGTCCAGTATAGGTCTTGTGGATTAGCATCAGGTAGTGTATCTAACTTTCTTAGAAGAACTGATGCAATGCAATTAGCATCCCAGTCATCACTCTTTTTAGTAGTCGGGTAACTCATTCTTTCCATGTATGAAAGTGCTGAATTAACTTCTTTTACTATCATTCCTCTTTCTATTAGAAATACTGCTAGACTTCTACCATAGCCATGAACATCCTCAAGTCCATATACTGGTGTTAGATTACCTGCAATCTTATTTACTTTATTCATTAGTCTTGTGAAATCAGAAGGCTTATTTTCAATTGTTATTGAATCTATCTTCTCATCCCAACAATCTATTATTACAGCGGTATGGGTATCTTTATGTAGGTCTAATCCAACATATATATGATTTTGTTTTTTATGCATATCTACTCACTCCTATTCATTATTCATGCAGGAACGCAGGCAACCTCAGTTTGAAGCATTCAATTAATCCTCTAGGAGAATTATTGTGCATGGGGGCGAAAGCCAATCCGTTCTTGTTCTGCTAGAGGTTAATGACCTTGTAGTTTTCAATGAAATCATTATTGAATCTTCTACTTTGAGATATCCCACTCCCGCATTAATTACTATTTCTTTTAGGTTTAGTATATCTTGTATCTTATTAAATCTCATTCTCTGAAAATGTTCATTTAAAGCAATTAGGACTAGTCCTAGATTTCCTAGACTAGTCCACTTTCTACAATTTCCAGTTAAGGACTTCCTTTAGTAAAAACACTCTATTTATTAGATTTTTCATTTATTTTTAGTATCTATCTCTCAATTTCTCCTTTATTCTTAGAATTGCATTTTCTGATTGATTATTCTATTTTCAATTTTCATTATTGGGCTATCTTTGGGTCTTTTTAGGGCTTTATTTTTTCTTGCTATCTATTGATTTTATTTGGTTAGGGCGTTAGGGCTCTTTATTTATAAAATTCTTATTTATTTTTCAATGAATTTTTATTGAAAATTTTATAAAATATATTTTATATATGCCCTTATGCCCAACTTATTGATTTTACTGTATTTATCATAGTTTTAATTGCCCATCATCTGCCCTATTAAGCCCAACCATTATATCCATTAGTTACTTTATATTCTCCAACCACCTTTATTCCTGTACGGAATCTAACGGTATTTGATTTACGCTTACCTATCTTATATCCTGAACTTTCTGCATATCTATCGAATTCTCTCCAGAATTTTTGATTACTTATATTGGTATATCCTCTTAATCCGTTATGATATGCCCAGTTTTTGAATGTATTATATACCACCTTAGTATCTTCTCTTACTGTATCATTAGTTATTTCAATACACTCTTCAAAGAATTGTATTATTGGATTCAATTCCTTTTGATATTGAGAAAGTAGTTCTTCCATATTGCTACTCTTACTAAAGTTATAGTTATTTTGTCTTAGTCTCTGTAACCCTTCTATAGCCCAGTTAAATATTCCAGAAAGCTCTTCTTTCAATTTATCTTTTAGTTGCTTGTCTCTTTTTTCTTCTGGAATATATGCACTAAATTGTAGTATTGATAATCTTCTATAATATCCGTAACTTTTATCATTAGTATAAGGCAAGTTATTCATAGACATTACAATCTTAGCAGTGGGCTTAAAACTAAATACTGGTTTATTCTTCTGCTCTGCATTTATTGTATCTTCACCTACTATGCTCTTGAAATATTGAGTATTGAATCCTTTACCCTCTGTTTCATTTTCATTGCTTATATTAGCTGTCTTATTATATATACATACCCTTGAAAATCCTTTATTCAATTCATTCAATGGAATATTAGATATATTCTCTTCTCCTATTAGCCAAGTTAATACTTCAGTGAAAACACCTTTTCCATTTCCACCACCTCCATATAAAATCAATGCTTTTTGTGCTTTAGTTTCTGCTGTCAATAGATATCCTAGCCATTCTTGAGCAACAATTATTCTTTCTTCATCATTCTGAAAACATACTTTCAGAAATTCAAGAAACCTAGGGCATTTTGCTGAACCATCATATTCTACTGGTATTTGAATACTACTTAAAAAATCTGCACTATGATTTCTTACTGAAAAATCATCAGTATTAAATAGACAATTTTTTAGATTAATATAGTTTTTTATAGGATTCATTTCACCATTATAGTAGACCGTTCTTTTTAACGCTTCCATATATTCCTTCTCTCTTTTAAGTGTCCACACTCCGAATTTAGGTTCTTGTAGAATATCTCTTAACATCACTTTTATCATTGTCTCTTCTTCTTTTATCCATACTCCTCCTTCATATAAGTAAAAGTAACAATCCTTAGCGTAAATTATATACATTCTAGATTTAACATATAAAGCAAATTCATTAGCATTAAATCCTTTTACTGCTTTAGTTTTCTCATCAACTATGAAACCACGTTGAATTAATTCTTCTGTTATGTTATTATTATTTTCATTCATTTGTATCACTCCACTACTTTTTATTAGCTTTTTATTAGCCTTATGAGTGAAGTATACAATGATTTCTTTTAAAACTTAAATTCGATTATAGCTAATTAGGCTTATGGTAGGACTTCCTTTACTAATTCAATTTCCAATTTTTCTAGTCCAAGACTTCCTTGACCTTAACCCTTCTATTTTGTTCATTTCTATACTTTTTTTCATTACGTTCTCTGTCTTTCTCTATTATTCTATCTATCTCTTACAATTAAATTTTTTTATCATCCTTTGTAATTTCCAATTGCCTATTTATACCTATTAGGTAGATTGCTCCATAATGTTGCTTTAGCTACACCACTCGCTTTAGCTACTTCCTCAACTGCTCCAACTGATGACATTCCACTTAGTATTAATAGTATTATTCTTGCAATTAGTATTGCTATTTCCATCTTTTCTGTACCCCCTATATTTTATATTCCTTTAGAAAATCTTCGTTTTCTCTGCCTAGTTTACCGCTTTTATGGTATAGGGTTATTCCGAAGGAATCCCCTAGGATGAATGTTGTTTTTATTATCTCAACATCACCTATTACAATTACTTCTGTAAACTCTGGTGTTGATGTTATCTTTGATTGCTTATCAAGTAGATTGTACTTATTTAGGACTTCTATTGAATCATCATCTTCAAGAACTACTATGTCTCCAACTTCTTTTAGGTTGTACATTCTCCAGTATTTATCTACAACACTTTCAGCTATTTCTTGAAAATGTTGTAGTATTTCTTCCTTCAACTCCCTTGGAGTTATCTCGGCTTTCTCTATGTCCTCTAATGTATTTATTATTATCATTACTTCAATCCTTTCTACAGTAGATTTACTGCTTTTAGTTTTTCTTCTCTACTACTGTTAATATAAAAAGTTGCAGTAGTATCTACACTGCTATGACCTGCTAGTTTACTTACTGTTGAAATTGGTACTCCTCTATTAATTAACCTTGTACAGAATGTATGTCTAAATGTATGAGGCTTTAGTTTATTTACCATTCCTAT
>JBOFVP010000097.1:0-18805 GCA_051653165.1 Clostridium sp. | reverse complement strand
TCTTGATTACAAAAAGGATAATATTCCAGTTATATTAGGTGGTGGACTTAAGGATAAGTTTAAGGTTGGAGATAAAATGAACTGGGAAGCAAGAACCTCAATGAGTGATGATAGTAAAATTATGGTTACCTTTGAGGTTGTTGGATTTTATAAAGAGAATGAAATGATTTGGTTTAACACCTTTGATACTTTAGCAGGAAGTGCTATTTTTGCAAATTCATCTATTATATATCCAAGGGTCAAGGGGCTACAGGATATATCCTATGGAAATGTTTTAGGTGATGGAGGTATATATTTTGAATTAACTCCTGAGATGGATATAAAAGAGGCTCACAGTGCTATTTTAGAGGCTATAAAGCCAATAGGGGACAAATATGGTTATGAGTTTAATGTGGTTAAATCTACAAGCCTACAAAAGGATTTAGAGCTATTAGGATTAAATTTAGATAGAGACTCTGGAATAACAAAAATTCTAGCTGTAGTTTTTACAATAATATCAGTACTTGGAATAACATCCACTATGCTTGGAGAACTTAAAAGAAGAAAAAAGGAATTTGGAGTAAGGTTATCCCAAGGAGCAACAATAAATAAAATATGCATAGAGCTATTAATAGAAATATTTTTAATATGCTTAATCTCCTCTCTTTTCTCTTTGGCATTAGTGTGGTGGATGAATAGTGCAGTAACCTTAAGTTCTAGAATAATATTAATTAATTTAATGTATATAACAATTCTAACCTGTGTAATATCAATAATTCCATTAATATTTATGAGGAAAATGGACATTATTGAGCTAGTAAGGGGGAAATAATATGGATATAATTGTATTAAAGGATATAAATAAAATATATGGACAGGGTGTATATAAAACACATGCTCTAAAGGGAGTAAATCTAGAAATTAAAAAGGGTGAAATGATAGCTATAATGGGCCCATCAGGCTCAGGAAAGTCTACACTTCTAAATATATTAGGGTGTATTGACTCACCAACTACTGGGGAGTATTTATTAGATGGAGTAAATATTTCTAAAATTAATAAAAATAAGATGGCCGAAATTAGGAACTCTAAAATTGGCTTTGTATTTCAGAATTTTAATTTACTATATGATTTTAATTTGGTGGATAATATTGCATTACCTTTAATATACTCTAAGAATAAGAAGGATATTAAGGGGCGATGTGAAAGAATTTTAACTGAGGTTGGTCTTGGTGAGTACTTAAAGAGAACACCAGATAAGATATCTGGAGGACAAAAACAAAGGGTTGCAATAGCAAGAGCTTTAGTTAATAATCCTGAAATTATATTAGCTGATGAGCCAACTGGTGCTTTGGATAAACAGACGGGAATTGATATTTTAAACAAGTTAATTGATATTAATAAGAGTGGTAAGACTGTTATAATCATTACTCATGATATTGATGTTGCAAATATGTGTGAAAGAGTAATTAATATTGTTGATGGATGTATTAAGGAGGCGTAAATGTATGTTTTTTAGAACTAAAACTACTGATGTGTGGGAACAAAAGGTGACTTTAGAAAGGTTTAATCCTGTTAGAAGAATTGTTAATGGTGAGGATGTTTCCGTTGTATTAAGAAATATTGATACTAATGAGGAGATGGTTGTTAGGCTAAATGATTTTAGAGATGGGTATAAGTTAAGCAAGGTTGGAGACATAAAAGGAAAGGTTATTTTTTTGTAAAAGATAATAAATAACCCATTAAGAGTTAAAGGAAAGTGCGACACGTGTCGCACTTTTTTACATTAGCCAAAAAGGAATATATATAGTATTTTCTTTTGTATCTAACAGATCTTTAGTAATTACAACTCTATTTATTACATCATAATCTTTACAAAACTTGTCAAGCCCCTTTAGCTGATTACCCTTAATTTCAGTTCTATACTTAATTTCTATTGGTAGAAGATTATTCTTTTTATCAATAACTACATCAACCTCTTTTCCATTATCTCTCCAAAAGTATACGGTATAGTTATTTATATCTGAATAGCTTTTAGCATGTCGTAGGCATTCATTTTCAATAAGCATACCAATATCAGTAGGGTCTAAATCATCTACCCTCATTAATGCATTTCTTATACCATTATCTAAAATATATAACTTTTTATTTTTTCTTATACTTTTACCAACATTACCAGTATAATTATTAGATACTCCGATTAAGAAAGCCTGAGATAAGTAGGTTACATAGCTACTAACCGTATTAATATCTACTCCTAAAGTTTGAGCTATAGTAGTATATGAAAACTCTTGACCACTGTTCGAAGCAATAAAATACATTAGCTTTTCAAGTGCATCAGGATTTTTTATATTATATATGCTCACAATATCCCTGTATAAACCTCTGCCTACAATATCATCTACAAGTCTTTTTTGCCATTTTAAAATATTATTACATTCAAAATACTCTGGATAGCCACCAACTAGTAAATACTCTGAAATAATTTTGTTAATTATGGGCTTAAATTCATTTAAATTATATATATTTTTCCTTAGGATATCATAATATTCTTCAGCTTTATCATATAAATTTATCTTTGGAAGCAAATCTATGAAATTATTAAGTTTAAAGTCTGTAACATTATAGATTGAATAGAATTTAATAAATTGATTTAATGATAACGGAAGTATATATAAATCTTCTATTCTACCTAATAATGATTCATTAGAATCTTTAAAAAGGTGTGTTGATGATGAACCACTAATAATAAATTTAATATTATACCTTCTATCATAATAACTCTTTAAGTGAAGTTGCCATCCTTTAATCATATGGATTTCATCAATAAACACATAAATTCTATCTTCCAAATCTTCTAATGTTTCATGAAGAACTTCTGTACTATATGCTTCTAGGATATCCATGATAGTGTTCTTATCGGTAAATAAAGAGGGGTCATCTCCACTAAACATTAAAATCTTTTTAGGGTTTACTCCTGATTTTAATAAATGATCTATTGTTTGGTATAGTAATGTAGACTTACCAACTCTTCTTGGACCAATGATTGATAATATTCTTTTTTCATCTATATTATCAGTAATTTGTGTAAACTCTTCTCTTACAACATTATATAAAAGGCTCTTGTTAACTTTTCCACTTTTCCAAAATCTATTTATTTTATAAAGATTATCTATTATACTCATAAAATCACCTCTATTTATTTTTTCTTATTATATATATATTACCATTTTTATAGATTATATTCAACAAACATTAATTGATTAGTTTCAAGGTATTGAACTTAACTAGATAATTTATTACAATAAATAGAATAAGTAGATTAATAAGGTAAGGAAAACCATGGGAGGTAATTTTACTAGGGGAATTAAAAAGTACACTTTTATTTTAGTTATAGTATTCATGGGTAGCTTCATATTGAGTGCATGTGGCAAAGTTGCTGATCCAATAGAGCTACCAAATATAGATAAAATAGTATCAATTAAAGTAAGTAAAGGTGAACAAATATATAAGGAATTTATAGATAAAGAAGATATAAAATTCATTGTTAATAAGATATTAGAATCAAAGCCTACAAACAAGCAAGCTATTCAAGATAGTCCTAATGTAGATAAGACTATGATAATCGAAAAACTTAATGATTTAATTGAAACATCAGATAGATTTATTTGTATTACAAAGCCAAGAAGGTTTGGAAAATCCTCTGTTGCAGATATGTTAGGAGCTTATTACTCTAAAGAAGTTGATTCAAAGGATATTTTTAATAAGCTTAATGTTAGTTCAATTAGTAGTTATGAACAACATTTAAATAAATATAATGTAATTAATATTAGTTTAAATGAATTATCCGATAAAGGGGTAACTTATGATGACTATATTGAAATGATAAGAACAACTTTAATTAATGATATAGAAAAAAACTATCCACATGTAAGGAAGGAAGATTACTTTAACATTAATTCTATGTTAAGGGCAACAAAGGACAAATTTATATTTATTTTTGATGAGTGGGATTATATTTTTTCCAATAACTTATTTGAAGAAAATCATATAGACTACTTAGAGTTTTTAAGACAATTATTGAAGGATCAACCTTATGTGTCGTTAGCATATATGACTGGGGTGTTACCAATAAAAAAGTATTCTGACGGCTCATCCTTAAATATGTTTGATGAGTTTACAATGTTAAAGGATAGAGTATATGATAAGTATTTTGGATTTACAGAGGATGAAGTTAAATTATTATGTAGAAAAAATGATAATATAAGTTTTGAAGAATTAGAAGATTGGTATAACGGATATCAAACGCAAAAAGGTGATAGGATATATAATCCTAGGTCAGTAGTTAAGGCGTTACAAGTTGGGAATTGTGAGAGTTTTTGGACTAATACAAGTGCTATGGATAGTGTGAGTAATTATTTAAAATATAATACTCTTGAAATAAGAGAAGATGTAGTCAATATGGTAAACGGAAAAGAAGTAGAAATATTTATTAAGGAAGAATACAGTAAAATATAATATGGTGAAAAAAGTGAGAATACTAAACTGATACCTATAGACAGGACACTTATAAATGAAGTGTTTAAGTCTATAGGTATTTTTATTTAAGACATAGAGAGTTGAAGAAATATGAACAAAGTGTAATGATACCATCAAGAATAACAGCATTAAAAATAATATTAGCGGATGAACCTACTGGTTCCTTAGATAAAAATAATTTAGATGTTGTAATGAATATATTAGAAATGTTGAATAAGGAAGGAAAAACAATAGTAATTGTGACCCATAATGAAGAGGTTGCTAAAAGGTGCAATAGAGTGATACAAATATAGATAGTAATAGCAAGGGTAAAAAAAGTGCGAACACATGTCGCACTTTTTTACCTTTAATTATCTTAAAGAAATCATTCTATATCCAACACCCACATGGGTTTGAATATACTTTACTCCACTAGAAGCACCCTCAATTTTTTTTCTAAGAGTAGCCATAAAAACCCTAAGAGACTGAGTATCCTGAGAATAACTACTTCCCCAAACCTCCTTTATAATAAGATTATGAGTTAAAACTCGTCCCACATTCTTACTTAATAAACAAAGAAGATTATACTCAATAGGAGTAAGATGAATTTCATTATCTAAAACAAAAACCTCTCTAGAAGAAAAATCAATTCTTAAAGAGCCATTAACAAAAGTAGAAGCTTCAGCCTGCGTTGAAACAGAAGAGTTAGCCACACGCCTTAAAGCAACCCTAACTCTTGCAAGAAGCTCATCAGTACTAAAAGGCTTAGTTAAGTAATCATCAGCCCCAAGATCAAGAGCCTCAATCTTATCCCTATCATCAAACCTAGCACTAACAACAATTATAGGAATTTCGCTAAAGGAGCGAATCTTCCTAATGATATCAGTTCCATCCATATCGGGAAGACCAAGGTCTAAAATAATAACAGAAGGACTATTAGATAGTGCCAGCATAATTCCATTAGTTCCATTCTCAGCTAATAAAAAATCATAATTTTGCATTTCAAGAGTAATTGAAATAAGATTCCTTATTGCCTTATCATCTTCTATAACCAAAATTTGTGGTTTATTCATTGATTTTAACCTCCGCTAGTTGTAAAGTAAAGCTAAAGACTGTCCCCTTAGGAATATTGTCCTTAACTGAAATAGTGCCACCATGGGCAAGAATAATTGATTTACAAAGGGTTAATCCAAGTCCAAGACCACGCCTACTATCACCCTTATTATTAGCTGTTGTAAAGAACATATCAAATAACTTGTCTCGAGCATCCTCGCTAATTCCTTCACCATCATCTAATATTTCAACCCTAACCATTTTCTTAGTTTTCTTAGCTGTAATAATAATATTAGAGCCAACGTGGGTATATTTTATTGCATTATCAATAATATTAATTAGCACCTGAATTATAAGCCTTGAATCCATTTTAGCCATAATAAGCTCATCATCAAGAGAAATACTAATATTATGTTCAACAGATTTCCTGTTAATGTGCTTTAGAGCCTCTAAAATAACATCATATACAAGTTCACCCTCCATTGGTATTTTAACTTGACTATCTTCAAGCCTTGTAACAGATAAAATATTTTCAACTAAATTACTAAGCCAAACAGAATCATCATAAATACTAGTATAAAGCTCATTTTTGATACTATCATCAAGGGAAGGGGAACCCTTCATTAAAATACCAGCACTTCCTGAAATACTAGTTAAAGGTGTTCTTAAATCGTGAGATATTGCACGAAGTAAATTAGCCCTTAATTGCTCCTTTTGAGCCTTTGTGTTTATTTCATTCTTAGTTTCAGCAATTTGAAACTTCTCTAGAGAAAGTGCAAACTCACCAAGCATTGCTAAAAATAAATTCTTTTCAAAATAATCTAAGGTTTCCCCCTCAGAAATTCCAACTGCAATAACTGCAAAAACAGTTGCATTACTTCTAACTGAAAGATAAAGGCACTTAGCACTAGGTAGAGTATTGGTTGTAGCACCAGCATTTTTATTATTTCTAAATACCCACTCAGCAACAGCCTTTTCATTTGGATTAATATAGTTATTTCCATCATTTTTAGAAAATACTAAAGGTTTACCAAGCTTTTGTCTTTTAGTAACAGGGTATATTATTACTGGCCTATTTAAAAGCTTTATAACCTGTGATGCCATGGAAGAATAAAGCTCATTTCTATTAGTTGCTCTTTGCAGCTTTTGTGTAGTTTCTAATAAAACCTCAGTCCTAAAGGCCTTTAATGCTGCCTCCTTAGCTTGAGATTTAACTCTTTTTGTTAAGGTACTAGTTAAAAAGGCAGAGGTGAACATAACTAAAAAGGTTAATTGATATCCATCTCCATGAGGAATTAGTGAGTACCTAGGTTCAACAAATAAAAAGTTGAAAATAAAAACACTAGCTACTGAGGATACTGTACTATAAATCTTCCCTTCAGTACACATTGAAGTTATTAGTACACTTAATATATATACGGTAATAATATTAGCCTCGCTATATCCTATACTATAGAATACAAATCCAATAAGGGTTGAAAGTATTAAAATAAATAAAGCCTTTGTGAAGTCAATAATGGAAAAGTCATGGACCTTAATATATGAGTTTAATGGCTTTCTCTTATTACTTGGGTTTGTATCTGGAATTATATAAATATCTAAGTTTGGAGCAAGTTCTGAAAGTCTTTGCACGAAGGTTGGTGACTTAAAGAACTTCTTTTTAGTGGTTGTCTGACCAATAACTATTTGAGATACACCACTTGCAATAGCATATTGAGCTATTTGTGATGGGATATCATCTCCATAAACTGTAGCAATTTTAGCACCAAGTTGTTCTGCAAGCTTAAGGTTTCCACGTAACATATCCTTATTCTCATCTGAAAGCTCCTTAGTATCAGGAGTTTCTACAAATAAAGCTGTAAAAGGGCAATGAAAAGCACTAGCCATTCTTGCAGCAGTTCTAATAACCTTTGAGTTAGAAGGGGAGCTAGACAAACAAATTAAAATATGTGAATTTGTAGTGTAGTCTATTTTAGGGTTAGAGTTTCTAGCCCTCTCTACAACAGAACTAACCTGATCTGCTGTTCTTCTTAAAGCTATTTCTCTTAAAGCTATTAAATTTTCCTTTATAAAAAAATTCTTTAATGCTCTTTGGGCTTGATTCTCCTTATATATTTTTCCCTTCATTAATCTTTCAATTAAGTCATCAGGTTCAATATCCACAAGCTCAACTTGGGTTGCCTCATCAAAAACCCTGTCTGGAATACGCTCACGAACCTTAACACCTGTAATTTTAGCTACAATATCATTTAAACTTTCTATATGTTGTACATTAATTGTGGTGTAAACATCAATACCTGCATTTAATAACTCATCAATATCTTGATATCTTTTAAGATGTCTTGAGCCAGGTACATTAGTATGGGCAAGCTCATCAACTAAAATCAGCTTAGGATTTCTTTTAATGGCACCATCTAAATCAAACTCTACTAGAGCTTTTTCCTTATATTTAATAGAAGTTGTTGGAAGAATTTCAAGGCCATTTAAGAGATTTGAAGTTTCTTCCCTTAAATGAGGCTCAACATATCCACAAACAACATCAACCCCAGAGGACTTTGCTTTATGTGCAGCTTCAAGCATGGCATAGGTTTTACCAACTCCAGCAGCATATCCAAAGAATATTTTAAGCTTTCCCCTGGATTTCTTTTGCTCCTCCTCATTAATCATATTTAATATGTCAATTGGATTTGGACGAATATCATCCATAATAAACCTCCTGATGAAAATATTGTGTAAATTTATCATTATTATATCACAGAGATGAGGATAAAAATCATCTTAACAAAATCTTTATATTTAAGAAAAAATCCTAACACTAATCTAACATTAAATTTGATAATATAAGTTTGTCCTAGGAAAAGAGATTAAGGGAGAGGAAGTAATTTACATGGTACAAATTATAATAACATTGTTAATTTTTTTAATACTTGTAGTTCCAGTAGGAAGATACTTATGTAATGTAGGAACTGGAGAAAAAAGTTTTGTAGACCCACTATTTGATAAGATAGACAATCTTATTTATAAAATATGTAGGATTGAAAAGAAGGATATGGGGTGGAAGCAATATGCAATAGCATTAGTAGTAACTAATGTGGTGATGTGTGTTGTGGCATTTATAGTTTTGAAAATTCAGGGCATTGGGCTATTAAACCCAAATGGAATTGAGGGAATGAGTACTGATTTATCTTTTAATACTGTAATTAGTTTTATGACAAATACTAATTTACAGCATTATTCAGGAGAATCGGGGCTTTCATATCTTAGCCAAATGTTAGTTATTATATTTATGATGTTTACATCAGCAGCAACAGGATATTCAGCTTGTATGGCCTTTATAAGGGGAATTACACAAAAGGGTACAAGTATTGGGAATTACTATAGAGATATGGTTAGAACAATTACAAGAGTTTTACTACCAATATCCTTTGTAATTAGTTTACTTCTTGTAACACAGGGAGTACCACAAAATCTATCACAAAACCTTACGGTACAAACTATTGAAGGTAAGAGTCAAGATATAGCAATGGGGCCTGTGGCAGCACTAGAATCAATTAAACACTTAGGAACAAATGGAGGAGGTTTTTTTGGAGCTAACTCATCTACACCTTTTGAAAATCCAACTGTTATATCAAATATGATAGAAATGATATCAATGATGCTACTTCCAGGTGGATTTGTAGTGGCATTTGGACTTATGGTTTATAGAAATAGACGTAAGAGAGCAATAGAAAATAAAGAGAAGGTTGATGTAAAGAGGCTTTCAGGAGAGGGACGTGCTATCTTTGTAGCAATGTCAATAATATTTGTAATTGGATTAGTTGGTGTTTATTTTGCAGAGCATGCAGGAAATCCAGCTTTAGAGAGTATTGGACTAAGTCAGAGCATGGGTAATATGGAAGGAAAAGAAGTTAGATTTGGTATTGACCAGTCAGCTTTATTTACAAATGTAACTACTGCTTTTACAACAGGTACAGTAAATAATATGCACGATACATTAACTCCTTTAGGGGGAGCTGTTCCACTTCTTAACATGATGTTAAATGTTGTTTTTGGTGGTAAGGGTGTTGGTCTTATGAACATGATAATATATGTTATTTTAACAGTATTTATATGTGGACTAATGATTGGAAGAACTCCAGAGTATTTAAATAGAAAAATAGAGGGAAAAGAGATGAAGCTTGCTGCAATATCAATAATAATTCATCCTCTATTAATATTAGGTTTTTCAGCTCTTGCAGTAATAACAAGTGGAGGGCTTGATGGAATAACCAATCCAGGAAGTCATGGACTCACCCAGGTTTTATATGAGTTTGCATCATCTGCAGCTAATAATGGTTCAGGATTTGAGGGACTTGCAGATAATACAATGTTCTGGAATATTACAACTGGTATTGTAATGTTTATAGGAAGATATGTTCCTTTAATGATACAACTTGCCATAGCAGGGTCATTATTAAAGAAGAGATATGTTAATGAGTCAATTGGAACTTTAAAAACAAATACTCTAACATTTTCAATTGCATTAGTTATGATTGTTTTATTAATTGGAGCTTTAACATTCCTACCAAGTTTAATTTTAGGACCAATTACAGAACATCTGACTTTGTGGAACTAGGAGGGGAATATAATGAGTAAGGAAAATAAACCAAAATTTATGACAAAGAATATACTTAAAACCTCTATTATAGATGCTTTTAAGAAGTTAGATCCAAGATATATGATAAAAAACCCAGTAATGTTTGTTGTTGAAATAGGTATGGTTATTACTATGATTCTGTCTGTATTTCCTAATTTGTTTGGAAATGGTGGAAGTGGTGCTAGAACCTACAATATAGCAGTTTCAATTATATTATTTGTTACAGTTTTATTTGCAAATTTTGCAGAGGGAATTGCAGAGGGGCGTGGAAAGGCTCAATCTGAAAGTTTAAAGAAAACTAGAAAAGATACTAAGGCTAGAGTAATTCGAGAAGATGGTACTGAAGAAATTATTAGTAGTACAGAGCTTAAACGTGGTGATATTGTTTTAGTTAAAGCTGGTGAGGTTATCCCAAATGATGGGGAAATAATTGAGGGGCTTGCAACTGTTGATGAATCAGCAATTACAGGGGAGTCAGCTCCTGTTGTTAAGGAATCTGGTGGAGATTTTGCATCAGTTACAGGTGGTACTACAGTTTCTAGTGACTGGTTAAAAATTGAGATAACTTCATCTCCTGGAGAATCTTTTTTAGATAAAATGATTTCAATGGTTGATGGGGCAAGTCGTAAAAAGACACCTAATGAGGTAGCGTTAAATACCCTACTTATTAGTTTAACTGTTATATTTTTAATTGTTATTATTACTTTATATCCTTTAGCAAAATATAGTGGAGTAACTATTGAAGTATCAAGCTTAATTGCTTTAACTGTATGTTTAATTCCAACTACTATTGGGGGTCTACTTTCAGCTATTGGTATTTCAGGAATGGACAGGGTTACTAGATTTAATGTTATAGCAATGTCAGGTAAGGCTGTTGAAGCTTGTGGAGATGTTGACACTATGATACTTGATAAGACTGGTACAATTACTTATGGTAATCGTATGGCTCATAAATTTATTCCTGTTGGAAATGTTAGGGAAGAAGATTTAATAAAGTATGCAGTTTTATCATCAATTAAGGATACAACTCCTGAAGGTAAGTCAATTGTTGAATTAGCTAAGGAAATGGGGGTTGTTATTGGAGAAGGGGAATATGAAAATTCAACTTTTATAGAGTTTACAGCACAAACTAAAATGAGTGGAATTAACCTAAAGGATGGCATGGCTATTAGAAAGGGTGATGGAAGCTCAATTAAGGAGTATGTGTTAAATCAAGGGGGAAAAATTCCATCTGATTTAATGGATAATGTGGATGATATTTCAAAGCTTGGTGGAACTCCTTTAGTTGTTTGTGTTAATTCTAGAATTTTAGGCGTGGTTTATTTAAAGGATACTATAAAGCCAGGGCTTGTGGAGAGATTTGCAAGACTTAGAAAAATTGGAATTAAAACAATTATGTGTACAGGGGACAACCCTTTAACTGCTGCTACAATTGCACAGGAGGCTGGGGTTGATGGGTTTATTGCTGAATGTAAGCCTGAGGATAAGATTAGGGTTATAGAGAAGGAGCAGGAGGAAGGCAAGGTTGTTGCTATGACTGGTGATGGTACAAATGATGCTCCAGCTTTAGCTAGGGCTGATGTTGGTATTGCTATGAATAGTGGTACTACTTCTGCTAAGGAAGCTGCTAATATGGTTGATTTAGATTCTGACCCTACTAAGATTTTAGATGTTGTTGAAATTGGTAAACAATTATTAATTACTCGTGGTGCCTTAACTACTTTTAGTATTGCTAATGATATTGCTAAGTATTTTGCTATAATACCTGCTTTGTTTATGAGTAGTATAGCTCAAATGGAGGTTTTAAATATTATGGGGCTTGAAACTCCAAAGAGTGCTATTTTATCTGCTTTAATTTTTAATGCAATAATAATACCACTGTTAATTCCTCTAGCTATGAAGGGTGTTAAGTATAAGCCTATGAGTTCTGAAAAGATGTTAATTAGAAACCTTTTAATTTATGGACTTGGTGGGGTGGTTACTCCATTTATAGGTATAAAAATTATAGATATGATTATTGCTCCACTATTAAGGATACTTGGAGTTTAGGAGGGGATTATTGTGAAGGAAGTTTTAAAGCAAGTTAAAAATGGATTTATTATAACAGTTGTGTTTATGGTTATATGTGGGGTTTTATACCCCTTGGCTTTAACAGGAGTTAGTCAATTGTTGTTTAATGATAAGGCTAATGGAAGTATTATTTATGTTAATTCAAAGGCGGTTGGTTCTGAGCTTATAGGACAAGAGTTCACTGATAGCAGATTTATGAAGTCAAGACCTTCTGCTGTTTCTTATAACACTTATACTTCTGGTGATTCTGAGTATGCTGGTGTTGCATCTGGTTCTAATAATTATGCTCCATCTAATCCTGCTTTAGTTGATAGGGTTAAGCTTGATATGGATGAGTTTTTAAAGAATAATCCAACGGTTAAGAGGGAGGATATTCCAACTGATCTTTTAACTGCTTCTGCCTCTGGTCTTGATCCTCATATTAGTCCTGCTTCTGCTGATATACAGGTTGCTGGAATTTCTAAGGCTACTGGAATTAGTGAGAAGAAACTTAGGGCAATTGTTCAGTTAAATACTGAAGGGAAGACTTTTGGGGTGTTTGGTGAAGAGAGGGTTAATGTTTTGAAGGTTAACTTGGAGATTGCTAAGGAACTAGGAATAGTAGAGAAGAAGTAAGGGAGTAGAGTGAAGAGTTGTGGATGAAACTCAGAGAGTTTCTTTGGTTTAGATAATGGGTGAGGAAATCTTATGGAGATTTTAACCAAAACTTTTCACTATATTCTATTCTTTATTATTACATAAAAAAGTATACATAATTAAGTTCTTGAAAATAGTTAAGTTTAATTAAAAAATTATAAGGTTATTTGTAAATTAAATTTCTTAATGATCTATGCTACTCTTTAATATATGTGAGAGAGTATAGATGACGAAGAAATTTTTTTGTTTTAAATACAAAATATTACACAAATTCCAATTTACATATGATAAAATAAACTTGAAATATATAAAAAGGAGAATTTTATGAGAGATGCAGTAACTTTAAGTAAATATTGTTTTAAAGATTTAATAAGAAGAAAATATAATTATATATTAGTCATAATATATGTAGCATTATTATTTCTATCAATAAATAACAAATCTCCAAATTATTTGTTTTTTACATATAATGAAGAGTATAAGCTATCAGCATATATTCTTATAATGTATATTTCAATAAATATAGGGTTAATAAATAAAGATGTATTTAAGCCATTACTAAAAAAATGGTGGGTAGAGCCATTTGCAAATATATTAGTAATAAGTAAAGTAATTATAGTAATTAATATATTGTTTTTTGGGGCAAGCTTATATGTATACTTTAACGAAGGAATATCACTAGAATACTATTTAAATGGATTGATAGGAAATACATTGATATTTAATTTAGGGTTAATTTTATTTATGATAATAGGATTAATTATTAGTAAATATTCAAAAAAGGTCTTTGGATACATAATATCTATTATACTTATTTATGTGTTAAACCAAAATTATTTCCAAAATAGTACTACTAATTTGCCAGATTTTAATGAATATACATTTAAGGAGTTAATGAGTCATTTCTATAGTCTACCAGCATATAAAATGAATATTAATGGGAAGCTAAGTGCTTTAATAAACTATGATGATTTCTTCTTTTATCATTGCCTATTCTTTATTATAGTTATAATAGCAACAGGAATAATATATTTTGCTTTAAATAATGATTATAACAAAAAGAAGATAATATTAACTATCTCAATATTTGGGGCTATATTAATTTATTTTAATATGGGATTGCAATATGACACATATAGTAAAAAATACTCAAATAAAAGCTCTAAATTTATTGTTCAAGAACAAGGATTGAAAGTAAATAAATATATTATGGATTTAGAACTTGGGGATAAAATAAATAATAGCTGTACAATAAGTGGAATCATAGAAAGAGAACAGGAGATTGTTATATTTGCTTTAGATAAGGGGTTAAAGGTAGAAGAAGTAATAATAAATAATAAAAAGGTTAACTTTGAAAATAAGGACAACATAGTTAAGGTTAATGTAGAGGGAATAACTGGGGAAGTTGACTTTAAAATAGAATATAGTGGGGAAATAAATTATAGAGATAATTATGATATGGTGCAATATTTTTCAAGAGATGAGGATAGTTTTTTAACTGATAATATTGCGTGGTACCCAATGGTTAAAGGCGAAAATGAGAAGGAATATGAAATAAGAGTAAAAACACAAAATGATATATTTATGAGTATAGAAGAGGTATCAAATAGTGATAATTATTCAACTTTTAAAGGCAAGACAAATGGGTTACTCTTAGTATCAGGTTTCCTAAAAACCTATGGTAATGAAAGTACAATTTCATATGAAGGTTGGAATGATTTAAGTGCTAATGAGGTAAAAGAATTTTACAACTTAGACTTCAGAAAGGATATGACTAATAATTATATTGAGAGTTGTAGAGACTCAATTAAGAATCTAGATAAAATATTAAATAATCCATTAGATGAAATGTATATTGAAAATATTAGAATAAATCCAAATTATGTTAATGAATTAAAAAGGGAACGAGAAGAAATGGAAGAAGAATTAAAATATTATATAAAGGATTTAGAAACATTAAATTTATATGGTGGGAACGGAAAGAATATAATTGCACCAATTTATTTTTATAAGATTCAATCAAGAAATCAAATGGAAAAGTATTGTTATGGGGATTATCATGTTATAGATGGTGCTGTAATGATAATAGAAGAATAACTAGGAGGAGTATTATGCTTAAGGTATCAAATATAAATTATTCATATGGAAAAAAGAAGGCATTAGAGGGAATAAACTTTCAAGCTGAAAAAGGTATAGTTGCATTACTAGGGCCAAATGGAGCAGGAAAAACAACGTTAAGTAAAATCTTAACAACAACACTAAAATGCAAGGGTTCATCAATTGAATTAAATGGTACAAGTTATAATAAGTTAGATAAAATAAGGGGAGAAATTGGATACCTACCACAGAATTTTGATGCCTTTCCAATGCTATCTGGAAGAGAATTCTTAACCCTTATTAATGAATTAAAAGGTACAAAAAGTGACATAAATAATGTTGCTCACTCCTTAAGGATGGAAAAGTACATTGATGATAAAATAAATAGCTATTCTGGAGGAATGAAGCAGAAGCTTGGAATAGCACAAGCTATAATTGGAGATTCAAAGCTTGTAATTCTAGATGAGCCAACTGTAGGATTAGATCCAGAGCAAAGAAATTCAATAAGAAATTTATTTCCTGTAATTTCAAATGATAGGGTTGTTATTATTACCACGCATATTACAGAAGATATTGATTTTTATTGTGACTATGTAATAGTTATTAACACAAGGTTACTTTTTGCAGGATCAAAAACGGATTTCATAAACTTAGTTAAGGGTAAGATTTGGAGTGAAGTTGTAACTAATAAAGAGTTTATAGAGTTATCAAATAAATATAAAGTTGTTGCAAGGAAACAGATAGAGGAGCAGGTAGAGGTAAGATATATAAGTGATAGTAAAAGAAATGATTCTTCTATTAGAGTAAGTCCAACAGTAGAGGATGCCTATCTTTATGTATTAGGAAGTGAAGAGGCATGAGAATATATTTAAAATATTTATATAGAGCTCTAGGAGAAAAGCTTGTATTAATATTTGGGGTAGGCTTTGTATTAATGAATATTTATATTTTGATTTGGGGAAATATTCAGGGTATAGTATCTCATGAGAAAACATATATTCCTGTTGATTTATATAGATATATTCAATTATTTTGGGGAATCATTGTGGCAATAACAATAATATATTTAGTCTCTATAGATTATAAATATAGATTTAATGAAGTAAATATAGTAACTATTAAAAGATTCTTTAATAAGTTTGATGTTATAAAGTTTGGTATTTTAACAAGTTTTATTTCAGTTTTAAGTATAGTATTAATTATTAGTTTATATATAGCTACAAAAAAGAATGCTATGATTCAAAGAGTCCCAATGGAAGTTACATTAGTTGAATCTATAATTATGTGTATTGTTGTAATATGGTTTATTATGGCCTTTTCTATATTTGTAACTGTTTTAATTAAGGAAATTTCAGTTTCAATAATTATTGTATTAATTTCTCTTTTAATTATAGGATATAAATTAAATTTTAATTCATTAAACGAGTATAAAATATACGTAGATTTATATTATAGTACGAGTTCAGTTTGGTTTAATAAAGCTATATATTCAGTAGTTAGCCTAGTAATTTTAATCAGTAGTTTCTTTTTAAGAAATATTAAATTGTTTAATAAATGATGAGAATTTGTATATTTTAATTGGGGGTGGAAAATATGGAATATAAAGAAAATTCCTTAACGGAGGATATATATGCTTACCTTAGGGGCAGTGTTGGGTGGAATGTTTTTAATAAGAGTCAGTCTATTAAAGCATTAAGTAGAGGGTTTTATGATGTTGTTGCTTATGATGGAGATAAGCCAATTGCTATGGGAAGAGTCATTGGTGATGGAATATTCTATACTGTTGTTGATGTTGTTGTTTTACCTGAGTTTCAAGGAAAGAGTATTGGAACACAAATTATTACAAGGATACTAGGTTTTTTGAAGGAGAGTATTTCTGAGGGAGATAAGATAAGTGTTCAATTAATTGCAGCTGAGGGTAAAGAGGGCTTTTATGAAAGGTTTGGCTTTAGTAGGCTTCCTAATGATGAGGCTGGATGTGGAATGCAGGTGAGATTTTCTAAGGTATAAGTTTTTGCATACTGGATTAAGGGTTAATTGAAAGTGCGACACGTGTCGCACTTTTTTAAGTGTATAATATAATTAATACCTTAAGGTGCATAAGTAAGAACCATTTTAAGAATATTAGGAGGAGAATAAATGTTAAATGATTTATTAAATATAAATACAAAGTTAGAAGATATTCCACATATATTTGATTTATTGCTAAGTAGTGATGAGAAAACAAAGTTTAAGGCAGCAGAAATTCTTAATGTTTTAATTAATTCCTTAAACTCTAAGCAGTTAGTTAGAATGGATAAAATATTTAGAGGAAGAACATCATATGATTGGAATTATGATCGAAGAAATAAAGAACCAAGGAATATACTTGACCCACTAATGTCTAAAGAAGAGAAGATTGCAATATTAGGGTTAAGTAGTTTTCATCCCAATGGTTATTTTAGAGAGAAGTCAATACTTGCACTTTCACATATGAATAGTGGATATGCAATACCTTATTTATTGATAAGACTTAATGATTGGGTAAGGGAAGTAAGAAGTGCTTCAAAGAGTGAATTACTTAAATATATAAGATTGGAATATGTTACGGATTTTATAAATAATCTACCTTTGGTATTAAGGTTGATAGGATGCTCAAGGGATGAACATGGTGATGTAATAGAAAAAATAATTGAACTTGTTTCTAGCACTGAAGGAAGAAAAAAGCTTATATGTGGATTAGAGTCGTCAGATGCTAAGGTTAGGTTAGCTTGTTATAAGATAATTATAAAGAAAGGGGTAATGGATAATAAAAGTATTATAAAGCATTTGTTTAATGATAAGGATTCATTTAATAGAATATTTGTGATTAGAAGTATTAAGGATGAAATAACAGAGGGAGAAGCTAAGGAAATTTCACAGTTAATGATAAAGGACAGGAATGCTCAAATTAGAGTGATTGGACTTGAAATGATGTATAACTTTTCTCTAGGTGAGGCCTTAGGAGTATTAGAGGAAAGCATTTTTGATAAAAATAAATCAGTTAGGGAATTATCTAGATATTTACTACTAAAAAACAGGAAATATGATTTCTCATCTATGTATAGAGAGAGTATAGAAAGAGGTGTGAATATATATGGTAGCATTTATGGACTTGGTGAAACAGGGAATAAAAAGGACTCTAGTATTATTGCTAGTTTCATGGAGCATGATGCTATAAAAATTGTAAAAGCCTCAATTGTTGCATTATCAATGTTAGATATGGAGGTGTATAAGAATAAGATAATTATGTCTTTAAAGGATAGTAGGGTTGGTATATCTAAGGTTGCTAGGAGGGTGCTTATTAAGGAAATTCATGGTGGTGATGGGGTTTGTATATATGATATATATAGTAGTGCTGTTTATGACCATGTTAGGATTAATGCTTGTATTCTTTTATGTTCTCTTGGTAAGTGGAGATCCATTAAGTATATTATTGAGTTCTGTGGGGATAAGAATGGGATGGTATCGCAATTTGGGGCTGGTGAGCTTGAGAAGTGGATATTAAAATATAATAGGTCATTTGTGGTTCCTAGTAGTAGTGAGGTTAAGGCACTTAGGGATGCATTGGTAGGGTATAGAGATTTTATTGGAGAGTCTGAGTGGAAGTTTATTGAGTTTTGTATTAGGGATTATTAGGGGGGAAGAGGGATGGTTATGCCTCGCCTCCACCATAACAAGAATTATATATAGCAGTATAGTCTATACCAGAATTATACAAATAAATAATTTATAACATTGAACAACACCTGTAATATCAATTATAACAGGTGTTATTTAATTAATAAAAGAAGTGAAAA